>NZ_JBJQLJ010000026.1:0-66970 GCF_046486385.1 Escherichia sp. WS33
TTGAGAACACCCCCGACGGCATGCAGAGTCAGGTGCTGCTGGCGGCAGACAGGATTGCGATGATTAATCCTGCAAATGGCAACACAAAACCGATGTTTGTTGGTCAGGGTGATCAGATATTCATGAATGAAGTGTTCCTGAAATATCTGACGGCTCCCACCATTACCAGCGGCGGTAATCCTCCTGCATTTTCCATGACACCGGACGGAAAGCTGACCGCTAAAAATGCAGATATCAGTGGCAGTGTGAATGCGAACGCCGGGACGCTCAACAACGTTACGATAAATGAGAACTGTCAGATTAAAGGGAAACTGTCAGCCAACCAGATTGAAGGCGATATTGTCAAAACAGTGGGTAAGGCTTTCCCGCGGGACTCCCGGGCACCGGAGCGGTGGCCATCAGGGACCATTACCGTCAGGATTTATGACGATCAGCCGTTTGACCGGCAGATTGTTATTCCGGCGGTGGCATTCAGCGGTGCTAAACATGAGAGAGAGCATACTGATATTTACTCCTCATGCCGCCTGATAGTGAAGAAAAATGGTGCTGAAATTTATAACCGTACCGCGCTGGATAATACGCTGATTTACAGTGGTGTTATTGATATGCCAGCTGGTCACGGCCACATGACGCTGGAGTTTTCGGTGTCAGCATGGCTGGTAAATGACTGGTATCCCACAGCAAGTATCAGCGATTTGCTGGTTGTGGTGATGAAGAAAGCCACCGCAGGCATCAGTATCAGCTGAATTTTATAACCCATATACGGGCGCCAGAAATGGCGCCTTTTTTATTGCAGAAAAGCGAGAGGTAATTATGCGTAAAGTTTGTGCAGCCATTTTGTCCGCAGCCATTTGTCTGGCCGTATCCGGTGCGCCTGTATGGGCGTCTGAACATCAGTCCACGCTGAGCGCGGGGTATCTTCATGCCCGGACGAACGTTCCCGGCAGTGATGATCTGAACGGGATTAACGTGAAATACCGTTATGAGTTTACGGACACACTGGGGATGGTGACGTCGTTCAGCTATGCAGGAGACAAGAATCGCCAGCTTACCCGTTACAGCGATACCCGCTGGCATGAAGATTCCGTGCGTAACCGCTGGTTCAGCGTGATGGCGGGGCCGTCTGTACGCGTGAATGAATGGTTCAGCGCGTATGCGATGGCAGGCGTGGCTTACAGCCGTGTGTCGACTTTTTCCGGGGATTATCTCCGCGTAACTGACAACAAGGGAAAAACGCACGACGTGCTGACCGGAAGTGATGACGCTCGCCACAGTAACACCTCTCTGGCGTGGGGAGCTGGCGTGCAGTTTAACCCGACCGAATCCGTGGCCGTTGACGTCGCTTATGAAGGCTCCGGCAGCGGTGACTGGCGTACCAACAGTTTCATCGTTGGTGTCGGTTATAAATTCTGATTAGCCAGGTAACACAGTGTTATGACAGCCCGCCGGTTCAGGCGGGCTTTTTTGTGGGGGGAATATGGCAGTACGGATTTCAGGTGTACTGAAAGATGGCGCAGGTAAGCCGATACAAAACTGCACCATTCAGCTAAAGGCCAGGCGCAACAGCACCACGGTGGTGGTGAACACAGTGGCCTCAGAAAACCCGGATGAAGCCGGGCGTTACACAATGGACGTCGAGTATGGTCAGTACAGCGTCAGTCTGTTGGTGGAGGGATTCCCGCCGTCACACGCCGGGATTATCACCGTATATGAGGACTCAAAGCCGGGCACACTGAATGATTTCCTCGGTGCAATGACGGAGGATGATGTCCGGCCAGAGGCACTGCGCCGTTTTGAACTGATGGTGGAAGAGGTGGCGCGTAACGCGTCCGCAGTGGCACAGAACACGGCAGCCGCGAAGAAGTCAGCCGGCGATGCCGGCACATCTGCCCGTGAGGCGGCAACCCATGCGACTGATGCTGCAGGCTCAGCACGCGCAGCCAGCACGTCAGCCGGACAGGCCGCTTCGTCGGCTCAGTCAGCGTCTTCCAGCGCAGGAACGGCATCAGCAAAGGCCACTGAAGCATCAAAAAGTGCTGCCGCTGCAGAGTCCTCAAAAAGCGCGGCGGCCACCAGTGCCGCTGCGGCAAAAACGTCAGAAACGAATGCGGCAGCGTCACAACAATCAGCAGCCACTTCAGCATCCACCGCGACCACGAAAGCGTCAGAAGCTGCCACCTCAGCCCGGGATGCGGCGGCCTCAAAAGAGGCAGCGAAATCATCAGAAACGAACGCATCATCAAGCGCCAGTAGTGCCGCTTCCTCGGCAACGGCGGCAGGCAATTCCGCGAAGGCGGCAAAGACGTCTGAGACAAACGCCAGGTCTTCTGAAACGGCAGCGGGACAGAGTGCCTCAGCTGCGGCAGGCTCAAAAACAGCGGCTGCGTCGTCTGCCAGTGCCGCGTCAACAAGTGCCGGGCAGGCCTCAGCCAGTGCCACCGCCGCCGGAAAATCGGCAGAAAGTGCTGCATCGTCCGCTTCAACAGCCACAACGAAGGCTGGCGAAGCCGCTGTACAGGCCAGCGCAGCAGCGAGGTCTGCTTCCGCAGCGAAGACATCCGAGACGAACGCGAAAGCGTCGGAAACCAGCGCAGAATCCTCAAAAACGGCTGCCGCATCGTCCGCCAGTTCGGCGGCGTCATCGGCATCATCTGCGTCTGCTTCAAAAGATGAGGCGACCAGACAAGCGTCCGCAGCGAAGGGCAGCGCCACGACGGCATCCACGAAGGCGACAGAGGCAGCTGGCAGTGCGACGGCGGCAGCTCAGAGCAAAAGTACGGCGGAATCCGCGGCAACGCGCGCTGAGACAGCGGCAAAACGGGCAGAGGATATTGCATCCGCCGTGGCGCTTGAGGATGCGAGCACGACGAAAAAGGGGATAGTACAGCTCAGCAGTGCGACCAATAGCACTTCCGAGTCACTGGCGGCAACGCCAAAAGCCGTTAAGGCCGCGTATGACCTGGCTAACGGGAAATACACCGCACAGGATGCAACGACAGCACAGAAAGGGATAATCCAGCTAAGCAGCGCGACCAACAGCACGTCTGAAACGCTGGCGGCAACGCCAAAGGCAGTAAAATCAGCCTATGACAATGCAGAGAAACGTCTGCAGAAAGACCAGAACGGCGCTGATATACCCGATAAGGGACGCTTCCTGAACAACATTAACGCGGTCAGTAAAACAGACTTTGCTGATAAGCGTGGTATGCGTTATGTGCGGGTTAACGCTCCTGCAGGTGCAACATCTGGAAAATATTACCCTGTTGTTGTTATGCGTTCTGCTGGCTCAGTAAGCGAACTGGCATCAAGGGTCATTATCACCACGGCAACGCGAACCGCAGGCGATCCGATGAATAACTGCGAGTTTAACGGATTTGTTATGCCTGGTGGCTGGACTGACAGGGGGCGTTATGCTTATGGAATGTTCTGGCAATATCAAAACAATGAACGAGCCATCCACTCAATAATGATGAGTAATAAGGGCGATGATTTGCGCTCTGTGTTCTATGTTGATGGCGCTGCTTTCCCTGTTTTTGCGTTTATCGAAGATGGCCTGTCAATATCCGCACCTGGTGCTGATCTCGTTGTTAATGATACGACCTATAAGTTTGGGGCAACAAATCCAGCGACTGAATGTATCGCGGCGGACGTTATCCTTGATTTTAAGAGTGGGCGTGGTTTTTATGAGTCTCATTCGTTAATCGTTAACGATAACTTGTCGTGCAAAAAACTTTTTGCCACAGACGAAATTGTAGCGCGTGGTGGTAATCAGATTCGAATGATAGGTGGGGAGTATGGGGCATTATGGCGTAATGATGGCGCTAAAACTTACCTGCTGCTTACCAATCAAGGTGATGTTTATGGTGGATGGAATACATTAAGACCGTTTGCTATTGATAACGCAACCGGCGAACTGGTTATTGGAACCAAGCTGTCTGCAAGTCTGAACGGTAACGCATTGACAGCAACAAAGCTGCAAACGCCAAGACTGGTTTCTGGGGTTGAGTTTGATGGTTCAAAAGATATTACTTTAACCGCCGCGCATGTGGCTGCTTTTGCCAGAAGGGCAACGGATACATATGCCGATGCGGATGGTGGCGTTCCCTGGAATGCCGAATCAGGCGCTTACAATGTCACCCGCTCTGGCGACAGCTATATTCTGGTTAACTTCTATACCGGAGTCGGAAGTTGCCGGACCCTGCAGATGAAGGCGCATTACAGAAATGGTGGTCTGTTCTACCGTTCTTCAAGAGACGGTTATGGTTTTGAGGAAGACTGGGCAGAAGTTTATACCTCGAAAAATCTTCCACCAGAAAGCTACCCAGTCGGCGCACCAATCCCGTGGCCATCAGATACCGTTCCGTCTGGTTATGCCCTGATGCAGGGGCAGACTTTTGACAAATCTGCTTACCCGAAACTTGCAGCCGCTTATCCGTCAGGCGTGATCCCTGATATGCGTGGCTGGACGATTAAGGGCAAGCCCGCCAGTGGTCGTGCCGTATTGTCTCAGGAACAGGACGGCATTAAATCGCACACCCACAGCGCCAGCGTATCCAGTACGGATTTGGGTACGAAAACCACATCATCGTTTGATTACGGCACTAAATCCACGAATAACACTGGTGCGCATACTCATAGTTTAAGTGGCAGCACGAATGCAGCTGGTAATCACAGCCATAGAGATGGCCGTCGATTTAACCCCAGTGTTTTTAAAGATACTTATCAATATGGTTATACAAGCTCAGGTCAAAATACCTGGGGTGTACAAGGCTCAGTAGGTATGTCTACGGGGTGGTTAGCTAATACCAGTACAGATGGTAATCATAGCCACTCACTGTCCGGCACAGCAGCATCTGCAGGTGCACACGCGCATACTGTCGGTATTGGTGCTCATACGCACTCCGTTGCGATTGGTTCACATGGACACACCATCACCGTTAACGCTGCTGGTAATGCGGAAAACACCGTCAAAAACATCGCATTTAACTATATTGTGAGGCTTGCATAATGGCATTCAGAATGAGTGAACAACCACGGACCATAAAAATTTATAATCTGCTGGCCGGAACTAATGAATTTATTGGTGAAGGTGACGCATATATTCCGCCTCATACAGGTCTGCCAGCAAACAGTACCGATATTGCACCGCCAGATATTCCGGCAGGCTTCGTGGCTGTTTTCAACAGTGATGAGGCATCGTGGCATCTCGTTGAAGATCATCGGGGAAAAACCGTCTATGACGTGGCTTCCGGCGACGCGTTATTTATTTCTGAACTCGGTCCGTTACCGGAAAATGTTACCTGGTTATCGCCGGGAGGGGAATATCAGAAGTGGAACGGCACAGCCTGGGTGAAGGATACGGAAGCAGAAAAACTGTTCCGGATCCGGGAGGCGGAAGAAACAAAAAACAACCTGATGCAGGTAGCCAGTGAGCATATTGCGCCGCTTCAGGATGCTGCAGATCTGGAAATTGCAACGGAGGAAGAAATCTCGTTGCTGGAAGCATGGAAAAAGTATCGGGTATTGCTGAACCGTGTTGATACGTCAACTGCACAGGATATTGAATGGCCAGCACTGCCGTAGGGTAAAACATATAAATTCTATAATTAGATGTATCTTTCCATTTACGGCAAGGAAGGGGGCTTGGAAGACGTAAAGCATCTCACACCGAGATTATTTTTTATATGTCAGGTGTCTGAAGTTTTGCTTTGGCTCTTAAAATGGTTTGCCGCGAGGTTTTGAATTCCCGGGCAATGGCACTTATACTTACACCTGACTTAATTCGTTCGAATACCACCTGTTTCTGTTCTTCATTTAACACAGGTGGTCGACCAAAACGTTTCCCTGCGCCGCGGGCTCTTACTATCCCGGAATGAGTGCGTTCAAGTAAAAGGTCTCGTTCAAATTCAGCGACTGCTGAAATTACTTGCATCATCATTTTTCCTGTTGGACTGGTCAGGTCAATGCCAGCCAATGCTAAGCAATGCACTCTGATACCTGTTTCGGTCAGTTGTTCCACTGTTTTCCTGATATCCATTGCATTACAACCAAGGCGATCCAGTTTTGTCACAATCAATTGATCACCACATTTCAGGCGAGCAAGCAACCGGTTAAAACCAGGACGCTCACTGGTTGCTGCTGAGCCGCTAATGTGTTCTTCGATTATTTGCTGAGGTTTGATTTTAAAACCTGCACTTTCGATTTCCCGGCGTTGATTTTCGGTGGTCTGATCCAGCGTTGATATCCGACAGTAAGCAAAAATTCGAGACATAGTGAGACTCTATACGAAATTGGTGTTCATATCATAATGCATCTCAGAAAATAATTATGATTATTTTTGTGCATATTTGTATGTACACGTTCGAAAATAAACGAATGCGTATGCAACCCCGTAATTTTGGTGAGACCCAAAATCGATTTTGTGAAAAATGGCTTTAACTCGGTTTGTTTTTCGAGTTCCGGGCGGACTCAAGGAAGAAGAATAGTGTTGCGTGTTATTTTAACCAGATTTCAAGTTGTTTGGTCGTGGAAAAGTGGAGCAAAATGTTGTTAAAGTGGAAAAATGATAAAAAAGTAAGTTTATTATATTACATTTTACCATTTAAATTTTGGTTGTCTTTAAGAACTGATATCGCTGTTTGTAATAATTCTTTGTTATCCAGCCATGATTTTTTCTTTATGTTTCCTTCAATGTAATCAAGCAATGTTCTGGTATTGATAGGTCTTCCCTGTTTTGCTACTTCCACTACAGCATTCCCTAGGATAATTCTTACTTCAGGAAGCTGCGCAGGGAACCACTTTAGGGTGTCTTTTGATTTCATGAAGATATTCCTTAAAATATTATTGATTTTCATTGCGATATTGTATGTCTGATTCAGGATATGTTGACTTATACATCGGTTTTGTCTGGGTTATTGGATATGCCAATCCCTAATTTTATTAGGGCATGACTAAAAATGCTGAATATGATAAGGAGAGATGTGATTATCAGTATGCTGTTCATATAGCCTCGAATTAGTAATTTGTTATATATGATATAGTTGACAATTTTTATCTTGGGTGTTCTTAAAGTTCGTAGATAAACATTGTCGTTTCAGGTATACAGGAATGCTAACAGGTGGCAGCAAAAATCAGGCGGTTTATGGCGCAAGCTGAAGCGGCAACTGCAAACTATCTTATGCAGAGACTCTACACAGATTGGGTTTAAAAGTATACATAGATAACAGTTTTTATCTGAAGAAGAAAAATATCAAGGTGATATAGCCTATATGCCTATGATGCGGAGGAATGAATGTGATGGGAGTGATGTATCTGAATAGTTGAAAAACCGCAGTCACGTCGTATGCAAGAACGTGCTGCGGTTGGTTTGACTTTGATTGAGACGTTTTGGAATTTTTTTTGTGGCAAAAATGGGGCAAAACGCTGCAAAAGGGGCAAAAAAGGGGCAAAAAAAGAGTGGATTATCGTAGTTTATTGTTCTCGCTGATGATGTTTAACACATTGAAAAATAAGTAAAACACTTATGAGTCAGATAGTTGTGATTTTTGCCCTTACTTGTTCAGGTTGTATTGTTCTTTCTTACTAATTTCTTGATTTTGCGACATTTAAAAGCGACTCAATTCGTTATATGGCATCAGAAGAGTATGCGTCATGCCGGAACGCCCAGCATAAGAAATCTGATATAAAAACTGTGGCGTGTATGGTACGGATTAGAGGGGAAAATGTCAGCACATTTGCGAAATGAATCAAAAAGCCCGCAGCAATGTGCGGGCGTTAGTGTCAGCGCACAACCAGCACGGAGCACTCTGCGTGACGCACTACAGCTGCGGCGTTGGAACCGAGCAGATAAGTGGTGATATCCGGTCGATGGGAAGCAATGATGATCATATGAGCGGGGATCTTCTTCGCCATTTCCAGAATGCGGTCTTTGGGCGAGCCTTCCTCAACATGGACATGCACTCTGTCGGTTGGCAGTTTAAATTTTTTAATGATCTCTTCCAGTTGCGATTTGGCTTCCGCTTTCAGGTCATCCATTGCCGGTAATTCTGCGGAATACGCTAAACCCAGAGAGGCATAGTAGGGCAGTGAAGGTATTACCGTCAGGAAATGAACCTCTGCATCATCAATCTTTGCCTCTGCCTCAACGTGGCTAATCACGCGTTGAGTTAATTCTGAATCGGAAATATCGATAGGGACAAGAATCGTTCTGTTCATAAAACCTCCTGTTTTAGTATCCGCATAAAGTGTAACGCCAGATGACACTTTTTGTGTAATGACGGAGTTCACATTTTTAATTTAGATCAAAGGAGGAAGAATAAGCAGAAAAAGCCCGCCATAACAGCGGGCAGGAGGATTTAGAACTGATAAACCAGACCTAAAGCGACAATATCATCGGTAGAGATGCCATTGGCAGCGTAGAAACTGTCATCTTCATCCAACAGGTTGATTTTATAGTCAACATAAGTGGACATGTTTTTATTGAAATAGTAAGTCGCGCCAACATCGGCGTATTTAACCAGATCTTTATCATCAACACCTGCCGGGTTGTCTGCACCACCGGCAGCGTGCAGGTCACGGCCTTTAGACATCAGGAAAGAGACTGCCGGACGCAGACCAAAATCAAACTGGTACTGTGCAGTGACTTCAAAGTTCTGGGTTTTGTTTGCAACAGCATAATCGCTGTCGCCAAACGGGGTCATATTACGCGTTTCTGAATACATGGTTGCCAGGTAAATATTGTTAGCATCGTATTTTAGCCCAGCAGTCCACGCGTCTGCTTTATCACCACCCGCCGCAGTATGGTTAACCTGATCATTGGTGCGGTCAGAAGAGGTGTATGCCGCACCAGCGCTAAAGCCCATGCCTAAATCATATGTTGTGGAAAGACCCCAGCCGTCACCGTTTTCATGGCGAACATCACGTCCGTTGTTGGTGCCTTCCTGACCATTACTGGCACCTTCGTTGTTACCTTGATACTGCACCGCGAAGTTCAGACCATTTACCAGACCGAAGAAATCAGTATTACGATAAGTCGCGACGCCATTGGCTCGACCAGTCATAAAGTTGTCTGCATTGGTATAAGAGTCACCGCCAAATTCAGGCAGCATATCGGTCCAGCCTTCGATGTCGTACATTACGCCATAATTACGTCCGTAATCGAAAGAACCGTAATCTGCAAATTTCAGCCCGGCAAATGCCAGACGGGTCCATGACTGGTTTTTTGAAGATTCAGTGTTGTTTGCCTGAATATTGTATTCCCATTGACCGTAGCCAGTGAGTTGATCGTTAATTTGGGTTTCGCCTTTAAAACCCAGACGCGCATAGCTCTGGTCGCCATCTTTCGCCGAATTATCAGAAAAATAATGCAGGCCATCAACTTTGCCATACAGATCTAATTTGTTGCCGTCTTTATTATAAACTTCGGCTGCATGTGCAGCACCTGCGGCGAGCAGGGCAGGAATTAAAAGTGCCAGTACTTTGCTTTTCATTGAATAAATCCTTTAGTTATTTTATTTGCCTTTTATCCCCATTTCGGGGAGTGAAAACATCCTAAAGGAGAAGTTCAGTTAGCCGATAAATATCATTTGTTACGCCTTAAGTAAAACCTTAATCAAATAATTCCTCTGAAATGATAATAAGTCTGGTGAATGTATCGAAGATAATACATACAAAATAAAAATTATACTTTTAATTTTCTATACGTTATTCTGCGCGGGTTATATGCCTTTATTGTCACAGATTTTATTTTCTGTTGGGCCATTGCATTGCCACTGATTTTCCAACATATAAAAAGACAAGCCCGAACAGTCGTCCGGGCTTTTTTTTAGAATTGGATAATCCTTATCCAGAGCATTTAATCGGTGTTGCTTTTTTCCGCTTTTCCGGCCATTTGTGCCAGGAAGTCATAGCGTTTTTGCAAATCAGCTGCAGCATCTTTCCATAACTGTTCTGCCACTTCTGGCTGCTGCGAATTCAGCCGACGGAAACGTTGCTCGTGAAGTAACGTTTCTTCCAGTGCTACTGACGGCGGGCGTGAATCCAGCGCCAGCGGCAGTTTGCCTTCATCGGCACGACGCGGATCGAAGCGATATAGCGGCCAGAAGCCGGTAGCTGTGAGTTGGCGCATCTGGTCGTGGCTGAGTGCCAGATCGTAACCATGCTCTTCACATGGGCTATAAGCGATGATCAGCGATGGCCCCGGATACGCTTCCGCTTCCTGAATCGCTTTCACCGTCTGGTTGAGCTGCGCGCCGAGAGAAATCTGCGCCACATAAACATGACCGTACATCATCATACTGACGCCAAGATCTTTACGCGCTTTACGTTTGCCGTGCTCGCCAAATTTAGTTACTGCACCCAGCGGTGTCGCTTTCGACGCCTGACCACCGGTGTTGGAATAGCATTGCGTATCCAGCACCAGAATGTTGACGTTTTCCGTCAAACTCAATACATGATCCAGACCGCCAAAGCCGATATCGTAAGCCCAGCCATCACCACCAATCAGCCAGATTGATTTTTCCACCAGTGCATCTGCGTCACGCAGCAGTTCATGTGCTTCGGCAACATCGTTGAGTTGCTGGCGTAAAGCTGCGACCTGTTCTCGACGAACCTCTGGCGTAGCGTCTGATTTCAACGCTGTCAGTAATTCCGCCGGGATTTTATCGGCAAATTGATCCAGCAGACGCAGCACGCGGACACGGTGTTGATCGACCGTCAGGCGGAAACCAAGGCCAAATTCGGCATTATCTTCAAACAGAGAGTTCGCCCATGCCGGCCCACGACCGTTGGCATCGGTGGTATACGGTGTAGAGGGCAGGTTACCGCCATAAATTGAAGAACAGCCGGTGGCGTTAGCGATCAACATCCGGTCGCCATAGAGCTGAGTCAGCAATTTAATATACGGCGTCTCGCCACAACCGGAGCAAGCACCTGAATATTCAAACAGCGGTGTAATCAGCTGCGATGTACGAATATCAATACGTTCCAGTTTGCTACGGTCGATTTCTGGCAGGTTGAGGAAGAAATCGTAATTGATTTTCTCTTCTTCGACATGTTCCAGGCGCGACATCATATTGATGGCTTTAATCTCTGGATTCTGACGGTCTTTCGCCGGGCAAACTTCGACGCACAGGTTACAACCGGTGCAATCTTCCGGAGCCACCTGCAAGACATATTTCTGCCCGCGCATATCACGCGATTTCACATCCAGCGAATGCAGGCTGGCAGGGGCGTTTTCCATCGCTTCAGGCGGTACCACTTTTGCGCGAATAGCTGAGTGTGGGCAAGCGGCGACGCAGTGGTTACATTGGGTACAGAGTTCCTCTTTCCAGATGGGGATCTCTTCGGCGATATTGCGTTTTTCCCAGCGAGTGGTGCCCATCGGCCAGGTGCCGTCTGGCGGCAGCGCCGAAACGGGGAGGGCATCACCAAGCCCTGCGAGCATCGCTGCGGTTACGGTTTTCACGAAATCAGGGGCGGCATCGGAAACCACTGGCGGTCGATTGGCGCTGTGCGGATTTACCGGTTGCAACGGAACTTCTTCTACGGATTCACGCGCCAGCGCCAGAGCCTGCCAGTTGCGTTCCACCAGATCCTGGCCTTTGCTACTGTAACTTTTGGCAATCGCACCCTGCAATTCTGCGAGGGCGCTATCGCCAGGCAGAATTTGCGTCAGATGGAAAAAAGCCATCTGCATGACGGTATTAATACGGGCCGCCAGGCCACATTCGCGGGCGATTTTCGCCGCGTTAATCACATAGAAGCGCGCTTTTTTCTGATTTAGCACGGCCTGAACTTCCTGCGGCAAGCGCGACCACACTTCATCTGCGCTGTACGGCGTGTTGAGCAGGAAAATGCCGCCAGGTTTTAAACGCTCAGCCATCTGATATTTATCGATAAACTGCAACTGGTGGCAGCCAACAAAATCAGCCTGGGAAATGAGATAAGCGGAACGAATCGGCTGTTCGCTCACGCGAAGGTGAGAAACCGTCAGGCCGCCCGCCTTTTTGGAGTCGTAAACAAAATAGCCCTGTGCGTACCACGGCGTGGAATTACCGATAATCTTGATATTGTTTTTGGTCGCGGAAACGCTGCCATCACTACCAAGGCCATAAAACAAGGCTTCCAGTTTCGCCGAGTTTGGCAGGGTGTTTTCCGGCAACGGCAGTGACAGATTGGTCACATCATCGTAAATACCAACCGTAAAGCGCGCTTTCGGTTTAGCCGCGTTGAGCTCGGCAAATACCGCCAGTACACAGTCCGGGCCAAATTCTTTGGATGAAAGACCATAGCGCCCACCAATGACACGGGGCAGAGTTTCGCGCTCGCCATTATTAAAGGCTTCTGCCAGTGCGGTCATTACATCCAGATAGAGCGGTTCTGCCTGGGCACCGGGTTCTTTGGTTCTGTCCAGTACCGCCACGCTGCGTACGGATCCCGGCAGAGCTTGCAGCAAGTGTTTGGCGGAGAAGGGACGGTACAGGCGAACTTTCAGCACGCCAACTTTTTCGCCACGGGTTAGCAATTCATCAACCACTTCTTCACAGGTGCCAATGGCAGAGCCCATCAGGATAATCACCCGTTCCGCTTGCGGATGCCCGTAATATTCAAACGGCTGATACTGACGACCTGTCGCGGCAGAGAAATCATTCATCGCCTGTTCAACATGGTCATAGACCGCGTCGTACCATGGGTTGGTGGCTTCGCGAGACTGGAAATAAGTGTCAGGATTGGCGGACGTACCGCGGATCACCGGATGTTCCGGGTTGAGCGCCCGGGCGCGATGAGCATCAATTTCGGCCTGCGGCATGAGATCAAGAATAGTGTCATCGGCCAGCGGGACAATTTTATTGATTTCGTGGGACGTGCGGAAACCATCAAAGAAATGAATAAATGGCACGCGGCTCTTCAGCGTTGCGATGTGCGAAATGAGAGCAAAATCTTGCGCTTCCTGGACGTTAGCCGCACACAACATCGCGCAACCCGTCTGGCGCACCGCCATAACGTCGGAATGATCGCCAAAAATAGAAAGTGCATGTGTGGCAACGGTACGTGCCGCTACATGCAGGACAAATGGCGTCAGTTCGCCTGCCAGTTTGTACAGCGTCGGGATCATCAGCAGCAAACCCTGCGATGACGTAAACGATGTTGAAAGGGCACCCGTCTGCAAAGCGCCATGCACGGTAGCGATAGCACCCGCTTCCGACTGCATTTCAACTACGCGTGGTGTGTCTCCCCAAACGTTCTTTAAGCCGTTTCCGGCCCAGGCATCAGCCTGTTCTGCCATCGTGGAACTGGGGGTAATAGGGTAGATGGCGATAACTTCACTGGTGCGAAACGCCACCGAAGCAACCGCGCCATTACCGTCAATAGTAATCATATGACACCCTTACATTGCGCAAATGAGGGGCGCACGAAATTGCTGCGCGCCCAGTAGTAATCCTTCAATTTTAGCAAATGGCTTTCTTCTGCATTTTCGCTTTTGTGTCCCCCACATCAGCGTAATGAATGTTTTGATCAAACAGAGGGCAAAAAAATAGCCATAAAAAAGTAAAAATGCGGGGCAACGCGCAGGACAGCTCTCGACGTCGCCCTCTGTGCTGCCTATTATTTATGGCGGTGTCGTTTGGCTTGAAGATCAGAGGAAGAAAAGATGCGAGCAGCGTTTTGGGTAGGGTGTGCCGCTTTATTGTTGTCGGCGTGTAGTAGTGAACCTGTTCAGCAGGCGACTGCGGCGCACGTAGCGCCAGGTTTAAAAGCGTCGATGTCCAGTAGTGGAGAAGCAAATTGTGCAATGATCGGCGGTTCGCTTTCTGTTGCCCGTCAACTGGATGGTACGGCGATTGGGATGTGTGCATTACCCAACGGCAAACGCTGTAGTGAACAGTCACTTGCCGCCGGGAGCTGTGGCAGCTATTAATTCATTAAATCCGCCAGCTTATAAGTTAATGTCTGTTTCGCGGTCGCCAGCGTTAACTGGTTCGCGGTCAGATCCACTTGTGCACCTTCTTTCAGCATTTCGCTAATGGTGTTATCGAGTTCATTAAGCTGCGGGTTAGCGCACATCATACGGGTCATTGCCAGCCCTTTGGCTGTCAGTTCACCATTAGACAGTTTGCCTTCACCGCTAAAGCGGTTACACATGCTGCCGGAAATCATCATTTTTTCACCAAAGCTGATTTCTGGCGGATTTTTATCGTTGGTCACGGGCTTACCGTTTACGCTTTCCAGCACAAAACGATGATGCTGTAACTGTTCTGGCGTTACAGCAATTTTGTCATTACTTACACATCCCGCCATCAGCAGGCTTAGCGCAACGAGCGCGGCTACTTTCTTCATTGTGGTTCTCAATTACAGTTTCTGACTCAGGGCTATTTTAAGAATAGAGGATGAAAGGTCATTGGGGATTATCTGAATCAGCTCCCCTGGAATGCAGGGGAGCGGCAAGATTAAACCAGTTCGTTCGGGCAGGTTTCGCCTTTTTCCAGATTGCTTAAGTTTTGCAGCGTAGTCTGAGAAATACTGGTCAGAGCTTCTGCTGTCAGGAATGCCTGGTGCCCGGTAAATAGCACGTTGTGGCAGGCAGACAGGCGACGGAATACGTCATCCTGAATTACGTCGTTGGATTTATCTTCAAAGAATAGATCGCGTTCGTTCTCATACACGTCCATACCCAACGAACCAATTTTCTGATTTTTCAGCGCTTCAATTGCTGCCTGAGAATCAATCAATGCACCGCGACTGGTATTGACGATCATCACGCCATTTTTCATCTGATCGAAGGCGGCTTCGTTCAACAGATGGTAGTTTTCCGGTGTCAGCGGGCAGTGCAGAGAGATAACGTCTGATTCAGAGAACAGGGTTGGCAGATCGACATACTCCACACCGAGTTCCAGCGCCGCTGCACTTGGATACGGATCGAACGCCAGCAGACGCATACCAAAACCTTTCAGAATGCGCAGCATCGCCACACCGATTTTACCGGTACCGATAACGCCTGCCGTTTTGCCATACATAGTAAAGCCGGTCAGACCTTCCAGAGAGAAGTTAGCGTCACGGGTACGCTGATACGCGCGGTGAATACGGCGGTTCAGCGTCATCATCATACCGATGGCGTGTTCAGCAACGGCCTCTGGATCATAGGCTGGAACACGGACTACTTTCAGCCCCAGTTCTTTTACCGCGTCAAGGTCGACGTTATTGAAACCGGCACAGCGCAGGGCGATATATTTAACGCCGTGCTTTTTCAGCTCTTCCAGCACCGGGCGGCTGCCGTCATCGTTTACGAAAATACATACCGCTTCGCAGCCATTGGCAGTTTTAGCGGTTTTTTCCGTCAGCAGAAAGTCAAAAAATTCCAGCTCAAAGCCAAAGGACTCGTTCACCTGTTGCAGGTACTTCTTGTCGTACTGTTTTGTGCTATAAACGGCGAGTTTCATAAGACTTTCTCCAGTGATGTTGAATCACATTTAAGCTACTAAAAATATTTTACAAAATTTCAAATATAATTGAAAGCTATGGCGATATTGAAAAATTCATCAACAACTATGCTTAGTGTAGGCGCAACCTTCAACTGAACGGTTAAACATGCCACAATACCCGTATTGAATGCTTAATTTTTCGCTAAATCAGGATATTAACTACCCATGCTGGGTAAATATAAAGCCGTTCTCGCGCTGTTATTACTGATTATTCTTGTGCCGTTGACGCTGCTGATGACGCTCGGGCTGTGGGTTCCCACGCTGGCGGGCATCTGGCTACCGCTCGGGACACGTATTGCATTAGATGAAAGCCCACGCATTACGCGTAAAGGTTTAATCATTCCCGATCTCCGTTATCTGGTGGGAGATTGTCAGCTTGCGCATATCACCAACGCCAGCCTTTCACATCCCAGCCGCTGGTTATTGAACGTCGGCATGGTAGAACTTGATTCTGCTTGTCTGGCGAAATTGCCGCAGACGGAGCAATCGCCAGCTGCTCCAAAAACCCTCGCGCAGTGGCAGTCCATGCTGCCTAACACCTGGATCAATATCGATAAACTGATTTTTTCTCCCTGGCAGGAATGGCAGGGAAAACTCTCTCTCGCATTAACCTCTGATATCCAGCAACTGCGTTATCAGGGCGAAAAAGTTAAATTTCAAGGCCAGCTGAAAGGGCAACAACTTACAGTCAGCGAACTGGATGTCGTCGCGTTTGAAAATCAGCCGCCGGTTAAACTGGTGGGGGAATTTACTATGCCGCTCGTGCCGGATGGACTTCCTGTAAGTGGGCATGCTACTGCGACGTTAAACTTGCCGCAGGAACCGTCACTGGTGGATGCAGAGCTGGACTGGCAGGAAAATAGCGGGCAATTGATTGTGCTGGCACGGGATAACGGCGATCCGTTGCTCGATTTGCCGTGGCAAATTACTCGTCAACAATTGACCGTAAGCGATGGTCGCTGGAGTTGGCCGTATGCAGGTTTTCCTTTGAGTGGCCGACTGGGTGTCAAAGTCGACAACTGGCAGGCAGGGCTTGAGAACGCTCTGATCAGCGGACGACTGAGTGTGCTGACCCAGGGGCAAGCGGGTAAAGGCAACGCGGTGCTAAATTTTGGCCCAGGAAAATTAAGCATGGATAACAGTCAGCTGCCTCTGCAGCTGACCGGTGAAGCGAAACAGGCGGACCTCATTTTATATGCCCGTTTACCTGCGCAGCTAAGTGGAAGTCTGTCTGACCCAACGCTGACCTTTGAGCCAGGCGCGTTACTTCGTTCAAAGGGAAGAGTCATCGATTCGCTGGACATCGATGAAATCCGCTGGCCTTTAGCGGGTGTAAAAGTCACCCAACGTGGTGTTGACGGACGTTTGCAGGCCATTTTGCAGGCGCATGAAAATGAACTGGGCGATTTCGTGCTGCATATGGATGGGCTGGCGAATGATTTTCTCCCTGACGCGGGCCGCTGGCAGTGGCGCTACTGGGGAAAAGGCAGTTTTACACCGATGAATGCCACCTGGGATGTCGCAGGAAAAGGTGAATGGCATGACAGCACGATTACGCTGACCGACCTCTCCACCGGTTTCGACCAGTTACAATACGGTACGATGACGGTAGAAAAGCCGCGATTAATTCTCGACAAGCCCGTCGTCTGGGTACGTGACGCACAGCATCCCTCCTTCAGCGGCGCGCTGTCACTGGACGCCGGGCAAACGCTGTTCACTGGCGGCAGTGTGTTACCGCCATCAACCTTAAAATTTAGCGTCGATGGGCGCGATCCGACGTATTTCCTCTTTAAAGGCGATTTACATGCTGGTGAGATTGGCCCGGTTCGGGTAAATGGTCGCTGGGACGGTATTCGTCTGCGCGGTAACGCCTGGTGGCCAAAACAATCACTGACTGTATTCCAGCCGCTGGTGCCACCCGACTGGAAGATGAACTTACGCGATGGTGAACTGTATGCTCAGGTTGCATTTTCTGCTGCGCCTGAACAAGGATTCCGCGCGGGAGGACACGGCGTGTTGAAAGGCGGTAGTGCCTGGATGCCAGATAATCAGGTTAACGGTGTCGATTTTGTCCTGCCTTTCCGTTTTGCCGATGGAGCCTGGCATCTGGGGACTCGCGGCCCCGTTACGTTGCGAATTGCCGAAGTGATTAATCTGGTGACAGCGAAAAATATTACGGCTGATTTGCAAGGGCGTTATCCGTGGACTGAAGAAGAACCCTTGCTGTTGACTGATGTTAGCGTCGATGTGTTAGGCGGTAACGTACTGATGAAACAATTACGTATGCCGCAACATGACCCGGCGCTGTTGCGGCTGAATAATCTCTCATCCAGCGAACTGGTTAGCGCCGTCAATCCGAAACAATTCGCCATGTCCGGGGCATTTAGTGGTGCATTGCCGTTATGGCTAAACAACGAAAAATGGATAGTGAAAGATGGTTGGCTGGCAAATAGCGGGCCAATGACCTTGCGGCTGGATAAAGACACCGCAGATGCGGTGGTGAAAGACAATATGACTGCGGGTTCAGCAATTAACTGGTTGCGCTATATGGAAATTAGCCGGTCATCGACAAAAATTAACTTAGATAATCTCGGTTTATTAACCATGCAGGCCAACATTACAGGTACCAGTCGCGTTGATGGTAAAAGCGGTACGGTAAACCTTAATTACTATCATGAAGAGAATATTTTTACGCTGTGGCGCAGTTTACGCTTTGGCGATAATCTCCAGGCATGGTTGGAGCAGAACGCACGTCTGCCGGGAAATGACTGTCCGCAAGGAAAAGAGTGTGAGGAAAAACAATGAAAATTTTACTGGCTGCGTTGACGTCATCTTTTATGCTGGCTGCCTGTACGCCGCGTATTGAAGTCGCTGCGCCCAAGGAACCGATCACTATCAATATGAACGTTAAAATTGAGCATGAGATCATCATCAAGGCAGACAAAGATGTCGAAGAGCTGCTTGAAACTCGTAGCGATCTTTTCTGAGGCGATGATGAAGAAAACATTACTTCTTTGTGCGTTTCTTGTTGGGCTGGTAAGCAGCAATGTAATGGCATTGACTCTGGATGAAGCCAGAACTCAGGGGCGGGTAGGTGAAACATTTTATGGTTATCTGGTTGCGCTGAAAACGGATGCTGAAACAGAGAAATTAGTAACCGACATTAATGCCGAACGTAAAGCGAGTTACCAACAACTGGCAAAGCAAAATAATGTGTCTGTAGATGATATCGCGAAACTCGCCGGGCAAAAGCTCGTAGCTCGGGCCAAACCGGGGGAATATGTACAAGGGATAAACGGTAAATGGGTGCGAAAATTTTAATAGCAAAACCGCAATATCGGGATAACGCTACAGGAGAAAGCGATTGATCTATTTTCCTGAAACAAGGTGAATATTCAAAAACTCCTGTCAAATTGCCTTTCGCCCTGAAAAATGCATAGTCAAATATCTGTTTTAACTAATTGGCGTTGCAGTACACACAACGCCAATTAGTTAGCGGAATTTACGTCGATACTCGCCTGGCGTCATCCCAAAGCGTTGCTTAAATACCGTTGAAAAATGACTCTGGTCAGAAAATCCCCAATGAAAGCCGATGCCTGCCAGTTTTTCATCATCTGCGGCATGGCGAATCGCATCTGCACAAAAATCGAGACGACGGTTACGAATATATTGCGCGACTACCAAACCTTTATCGGCAAACATTCGGTACAAACTACGTACTGACATACCTGTCTCTCCGGCTATCCACTCCGGGCGTAATATCTCTTCGCGAATATTATCGTCTATCAACGTAACCACTTTTTGAAACTGACGTTCACGACGAGGTTGAACAGATTCCCGCTGATGAAGTACCGGGCGCAGCAGACACACCATCGCCTGTAGCGCAGCTTCACTTTCTGTTTCAGAAAGTGCCGGATTATTCATGCTCTCCTGTAACAGGCGATGACTGAGTTGCACCATGGGTAAGTCAGCGTCCAGTCTTTCTGCGCAGACAGGTTTTTGATGGGGAAAATATTGTTCCAGCAGAGTGCGTGGCAAAAGTAATGAAATCTGTTTAGAAGACTCCTGCCAGTAAAGCGAACAGGGGCGTGAGGCATCGAGTAACGTAATATCGCCAGCGCCAATCTGCACCTGACGCTCATCCTGCTCCATTATTGCCTGACCACTAAGCTGAAAAACGGTGTAAAACCAGGCATCGTCGCTGCCTTTTACTTCCTGCCAGGTGCGGGATAAATTCACCCCGCTGGTTGTCACGGTACTCAGCTTTAGTCCTTTGGCAAAATGCGTGTCCAGTACACCCGTGTAACGCTCAGTCAGCAGGCGTCCGGTAAAATTTCCGCATACCTGATTGATTTGGGAAAGCCATTGCTGAAACTCATTATCCACTGCGGGGTTCATGGCACGTTTTCGCTCTGTGAAATGTATTTTTATTGTTGCATTTGTGTTGCAATAAACGAAGCTAATGAGCCTGACTATAGGAAATAAGTCTTGTCAGGCATAGAGACATAAGCGGTTATTGTCACGATTTGCGGAGCTTGTCACAGCTGACAAAGCGAATGTCACAGCGAAAAAAGTGACTTTTCTTGTCGCTGCGTACACTGAAATCACACTGGGTAAATAATAAGGAAAAGTGATGACAGAGCCGCATGTAGCAGTATTAAGCCAGGTCCAACAGTTTCTCGATCGTCAACACGGTCTTTATATTGATGGTCGTCCAGGCCCCGCACAAAGTGAAAAACGATTGGCGATCTTTGATCCGGCCACCGGGCAAGAAATTGCGTCTACTGCTGATGCCAACGAAGCGGATGTAGATAACACAGTCATGTCTGCCTGGCGGGCCTTTGTCTCGCGTCGCTGGGCCGGGCGATTACCCGCAGAGCGTGAACGTATTCTGCTACGTTTTGCCGATCTGGTGGAACAGCACAGTGAGGAGCTGGCGCAACTGGAAACCCTGGAGCAAGGCAAGTCAATTGCCATTTCCCGTGCTTTTGAAGTGGGCTGTACGCTGAACTGGATGCGTTATACCGCCGGGTTAACGACCAAAATCGCGGGTAAAACGCTGGACTTGTCGATTCCCTTCCCCCAGGGGGCGCGTTATCAGGCCTGGACGCGTAAAGAGCCGGTTGGCGTAGTGGCGGGAATTGTGCCATGGAACTTTCCGTTGATGATTGGTATGTGGAAGGTGATGCCAGCACTGGCAGCAGGCTGTTCAATCGTGATTAAGCCTTCGGAAACCACGCCACTGACGATGTTGCGCGTGGCGGAACTGGCCAGCGAGGCTGGTATCCCTGATGGCGTTTTTAATGTGGTCACCGGGTCAGGTGCTGTATGCGGCGCGGCCCTGACGTCACATCCTCATGTTGCGAAAATCAGTTTTACCGGTTCAACCGCGACGGGAAAAGGTATTGCCAGAACTGCTGCTGATCACTTAACGCGTGTAACGCTGGAACTGGGCGGTAAAAACCCGGCAATTGTATTAAAAGATGCTGATCCGCAATGGGTTATTGAAGGCTTGATGACCGGAAGCTTCCTGAATCAAGGGCAAGTATGCGCCGCCAGTTCGCGAATTTATATTGAAGCGCCGTTGTTTGACACGCTGGTTAGTGGATTTGAGCAGGCGGTAAAATCGTTGCAAGTGGGACCGGGGATGTCACCTGTTGCACAGATTAACCCTTTGGTTTCTCGTGCGCACTGCGACAAAGTGTGTTCATTCCTCGACGATGCGCAGGCACAGCAAGCAGAGCTGATTCGCGGGTCGAATGGACCAGCCGGAGAGGGGTATTATGTTGCGCCAACGCTGGTGGTAAATCCCGATGCTAAATTGCGCTTAACTCGTGAAGAGGTGTTTGGTCCGGTGGTAAACCTGGTGCGAGTAGCGGATGGAGAAGAGGCGTTACAACTGGCAAACGACACGGAATATGGCTTAACTGCCAGTGTCTGGACGCAAAATCTCTCCCAGGCTCTGGAATATAGCGATCGCTTACAGGCAGGGACGGTGTGGGTAAACAGCCATACCTTAATTGACGCTAACTTACCGTTTGGTGGGATGAAGCAGTCAGGAACGGGCCGTGATTTTGGCCCCGACTGGCTGGACGGTTGGTGTGAAACTAAGTCGGTGTGTGTACGGTATTAATCTGGTTCGCTCATAAGTAAAAAACGGCACCTGGTGCCGTTTTTTTGTCTGAAACAATCACTTATCTTTCTTCAGCGCCCCTAGCGTTGGCGTTTCGTCAAAGAAGTTCCATGGTTTAAGCAGAGTATGTACCCATTCGGTCGGCATAATCGGCCACTCTTCGGCGCGGGCCACATGTGTGGTGCCGGTGGTCATCCAGACAACGGCGTCGGTGTTGTCCAGCGACTCGTTATCTTTACTGTATTGTCCAAGACCGGTGTCATGAGTAGAACGGTTCGGATATTTGCCTTCCGGGAAACGCTCGCCAGGATGATAACGCGTTACCCAAAGCTGCTTGTCCATAAAGCTTAAACGATGATAGATCCACTCGTCCGGCGCGAACTGGGCACCTTTTGCTACCGGGTGAGTACCACCTGCATAAGGAATAATTTGATAGGAAACTGGATTGCCCATGCGGTTCTCTTTGTTCGGGTTACTCAACAGACGAATCGTGCCCGGATCAAACTTCTGCGCGGCATCCTGTTCATTGCCGATGTTGTACTGATTAACTTGCATGGTACTGGTGCGTGGGCCACCGGCAGTATTCGGTTTTACCACCGGGTCCATCGCCACCAGGCTGTTATTCTCGCCATCTACATCCAGATCGAGGCGGAAATTATAAATATGTTGGTGTGTAGTACCCACGATATTGTGATCGATAAGCGTGCCGTAGCGCGTGTCATCTTTCGCCGTCTCATCGTGCATGGTTTTCGCTTTAACACCTTTCACCGCTTCGATGCCCGTAGCACCGGCATCAATGCCAATAGTGCCGTTTTCATGGAAGATCCAGTCAAAAATGTAGTCATAGTTACCCACTGTACTGATCCAGCGCACCACCAACTCCCGGCGTTCGGTACTGACGTTGGGCTGGCCCATTTCCTGATGCTTATACTCCGGCCCGGCATAACGTTCAAATACCGCGATAGCACGAGGGATCTCCATCGGTACGCCAGTGTAGTCGGCGATGGTTTCATTCAGGAGCACTGCGTTAGAGGGTGCATCTTTGCCACGTGCAATTGGCGAGGTTAGCGTGCCCATACCGTAGTCACCAGAGTCCAGATACGCTTTAAAGTACCAGCCAATATCAGGATCACCGTAAGGCACAATCATGCCGCCGAGAGAACCTTCGTACATGACTTTGCGTTTGGTGCCATTGTCGTTATAAGTCACGGTGGAGATCATAGGTCCGACGCGCGAGTTCATGCTGAGGTGAAAATCCCAGTTCCGCCAGTGAATCATATCGCCAGTAATGGTGTAATTTTTACCTTCAGGCTCAATGATTTGCATAGGCTTAACTGCCGGAGCAACGCGGTCACGGCCATCAAATGGGCGTGCGGTCATTGGCACCGGAACTACCGCACCTTCTTCAATCTTAACGATTTTTTTCTGTTCTAAATCAACGACCGCCACCAGGTTTTCGATGAGATGTGCCCAGTAGTTGCCATCACCGACATCAAGATAGCTGATGACTTTGAGCAACCGGGCATCTTGTTTCAGGCCATCTTTACCATCGAAATAACCTACGGTCAGCGGCGTGGTAATCACTTTCTTCGCATCAGTAATACCGCGCTTCTTCACGGCAGCGGCAAATTCTTCACTGTTGTTAATAATGTTCTGCACACTGGCGAAATCATCCAGCAACACCATACCGTGGGCGTCTTTAATGGGTTGCCAGGAGAGCAGTTTGTTGTTTTGCAGATCCACCACCGCTTCGATGATATGTTTGCCGTCGAGCATAATGACGTCGGCTTTGCGTGGCTGGTCAACCGGTTTGTTTTCCAGCGCAAACGCCCAGACAGCTTCTTTATCTGGCGGTAGCAGGGAGATCTCAGTAAAACGGGTATTGGGTTTGAAGTCCGCGGAAGCTTTAACAATTTCAACGGCCTGTTTAATTTCGTCCGCAGTTAGCGCATTAAGTGGGTGAGGGCGCTTTTCTACCTGAAAGGTTTGATCCAGCCCGGACTGGAAAACATCGTTAATAAAGGTGTCAGAAACCCAGGCTTTATTGTCTTTCATCACTACCGGTACTTGCAGTGCCAGAGACTGACCATTAACAATTGCTGTTTGCGCACCAGGCTTCACTTTCACGTACGCGCCATCTTTAATCAGGGTAAAGATCTGGGCGTAGTCGTCCCACTGCACATCGGCACCAAATTCTTTAAGCGTTTTATCCATTGGCACCATATGCGCTTCACCACCGTGGGCAAATACCGGCGCTTGCCAGGCGAAACTTAAGGCGACTGCCAACGCCAGGGCTGTTTTACGGGCAGAATACAGAGAGGGGCTTCCCATTATTAACCTCGTCAGATGTTGTGTTCTTGTTAGCAACCGCGCTCTGTGGGCGGTTTAGTCAGGTTCACATTATCAGTACTGATGTAAAGGGGATTGCCTGCACCTGCCAGGTTGTTTGGCAGGTGTGCCAGCTTTTCATACAGTGGGTGCCCTGAAAATACAGATACACATCATGCATAACGTGACAACGTCACAAAATTTGGTGAAATAAAAGGGCAACTATTCGCCGTTGCCCTTCATTCACCGATTAATCGACAAAATCACCGTGCTGCCTGGCCACCAGCGTCAGAATTGAATACAGCGCCACCGGGGTTTGATGCTGATTGAATACCTCTACCGCCCATTCCACCACACCTGTTGGTTTTTCTTCTGCGCTACGCTGTTTTTTCAGCGTCTTGCGCTTACAGGTGAGACGCACCTGGATGGTATCGCCTGGCTTTACGGGTTCGATAAAGCGCAAGTTTTCCAGCCCATAATTAGCAATGACCGGACCGACACCGGCATCGACAAACAGACCCGCAGCCGCAGAAAGCACAAAATACCCATGCACCACACGCTCACCGAAAATAGATTCGGCAGCAGCAATCTTATCCATATGCGCATAGAAATGATCGCCGCTGAGGCAAGCAAAGTTAACAATATCGGCCTCTGTCATTGTGCGGCGGGGAGTCAACAGGCTGTCGCCTGGTTGCAGCTCCTCAAAATATTTGCGGAACGGATGAATACGATCTTCTTCGACTTTCGCACCGCGCACCCACTGTTTACTGATAGCGGCAAGCATCGTCGGACTACCCTGAACAGCGGTTCGCTGCATGTAATGTTTCACCGCTCGTAAACCACCTAATTCTTCACCGCCTCCTGCGCGACCAGGCCCACCATGTAACAGTTGTGGCAGTGGGGAGCCATGCCCGGTGGATTCTTTTGCCGATTCCTCATTGAGGATCTGAATTCGCCCATGCGTACGTGCCGCGTCGGTAATAAACTGACGCGCAATTTGCGGATCAGCCGTCACCAGCGTTCCCGCAAGGCTACCGCCGCCTGCACAAGCCAGTTGCAGAGCATGTCGCTGGTTTTGTGCTGGCATCAGCGTTGCGACAGGGCCAAAGGCTTCTGTTGCATGTACCGCCGGTGTTTCATCCGGCTGCGGACAGTACAATAAGGTTGGCGGGAAGAAGGCACCCGCAGCAGATAAATCCGCCTGACCACCGAGGCGAATCTCGCATCCTGCAGCCAGCAATATGTTCACTTTTTCCTGCACATCGGCACGCTGCTCAGCATTTACCAGTGCGCCCATTTTCACGCCTTCCTGAGCAGGATCACCGACCACGACTTTCTGTAATCGCGCAACCAGAACATCACTGACAGCATTAACCAATGCCTGCGGCACAATAATCCGCCGGATTGCCGTACATTTTTGCCCGGCTTTTGTGGTCATCTCACGCACAACTTCACGAATAAACAGCGCAAACTCCGGTTGATCCGGGGTGACATCTTCGCCCAGTACGCAGCAGTTCAGGGAATCAGCTTCCATAGTGAAGGGGATAGATTTGGCGACGATATTTGGCTGAACTCGCAGCATCTGTCCGGTCGCCGCTGACCCCGTGAAAGTCACCACATCCTGGCTGTCCAGATGATCCAAAAGGTCGCCCGCACTACCGCAGATCAGACTAATTGCGCCTTCGGGAACAAGACCACTATCGACAATTGATTTCACCATCGCCTGAGTCAGTTGGGCCGTCGCGGTAGCTGGTTTGATGATGGCTGGCATTCCGCCCAGCCACGTTGGTGCCAGCTTTTCCAGCATTCCCCAGCAGGGGAAGTTAAAGGCGTTAATATGCACTGCCACGCCTGACTTTGAGGTCAGTACATGGCGCGCGGCAAATCCACCTTCTTTCGATAAGGGGATCAATTCATCTTCCGGCCACAGCGTATCGTCAGGCAGCTCCCGGCTACCGAGGCTGGCGTAAGTAAATAACGTCCCAATGCCACCTTCAATATCAACCCAACTGTCTGCCCGCGTTGCGCCTGTTTGCGTAGAAAGAGCATAGAAGCGCTCTTTTTCACTCAGCAGATGTTTAGCGACCGCTTTAAGCATCGCCGCACGTTCGATAAAGGTCATAGCGCGAAGGGCGGGGGCACCTTTTTCAATGGCAAACTGGCGGGCAGCCGCCATATCAAGACCTTCACTGGTCACTTCCCATAACGCCTCGCCGCTAATAGCGTGGTGAATCAAACGGCTACGGCCCCGGCCAGACTGCCAGGTACCGGATAAGAAACTGGCTAACTGCTGCATCGCTACTCTCCAGATGTTTCACATTTCTGTTGCTAATAGTTAAATCGCGAATCATAAAAAGCAAGGGTTCTTTTAACGAAATGTTAACTATGCGATCTGTATAGCAACTGCGGAAAACATTAATGCACTGATAAATAATGATTTATAAAAATAGGGTGCGAAATCCGTCACAGTTCAAGCATACAAAATTTGTGATTTTAGTTAACCATTGTGTAACTTTCATAAAACAACGTGATTCGTGTTTTTAATTAATTCACGAAAACTGGAATCGTAAAGGTGATGACGTGACCCAAGAAGAACGCTTTGAGCAACGGATAGCCCAGGAAACGGCTATCGAGCCGCAGGACTGGATGCCCGATGCTTACCGAAAGACACTGATCCGCCAGATTGGGCAGCATGCGCACTCCGAGATTGTTGGTATGTTGCCTGAAGGTAACTGGATCACTCGCGCACCAACCTTGCGGCGTAAAGCCATTCTGTTGGCCAAAGTGCAGGATGAAGCCGGTCATGGTCTGTATCTCTATAGCGCCGCCGAAACACTGGGCTGCGCCAGAGAAGACATCTACCAAAAAATGCTCGACGGACGGATGAAATATTCCTCCATCTTTAATTATCCGACATTGAGTTGGGCTGATATCGGTGTTATCGGCTGGCTGGTGGATGGCGCAGCGATCGTCAATCAGGTGGCGTTATGCCGCACTTCTTATGGCCCGTATGCCAGAGCAATGGTGAAAATCTGCAAAGAAGAGAGTTTTCACCAGCGTCAGGGGTTTGAAGCCTGCATGGCACTGGCGCAGGGCAGCGAAGCTCAAAAGCAGATGTTGCAAGACGCCATTAACCGTTTCTGGTGGCCAGCCTTAATGATGTTCGGGCCAAACGATGATAACTCGCCAAACAGCGCCAGAAGTCTCGCCTGGAAAATCAAACGTTTCACCAACGACGAACTCCGCCAGCGTTTCGTGGATAACACCGTTCCACAGGTTGAAATGCTCGGTATGACCGTTCCTGACCCGGATCTGCATTTTGACACTGAAAGCGGTCACTACCGCTTTGGTGAGATCGACTGGCAGGAGTTTAACGAAGTAATTAACGGTCGCGGAATTTGTAATCAGGAGAGGCTCGACGCCAAACGTAAAGCCTGGGAAGAAGGTACCTGGGTACGGGAAGCAGCGCTGGCCCATGCACAAAAACAACTTGCCCGTAAGGTCGCATAAGGAGATTCAAAATGAGTAATGTTTACTGGCCGTTATACGAAGTTTTCGTGCGTGGCAAACAGGGCTTATCACACCGCCATGTTGGCAGTTTACATGCTGCCGATGAGCGGATGGCACTGGAAAATGCCCGTGATGCTTACACCCGTCGTAGCGAAGGATGTTCAATTTGGGTGGTGAAGGCGAGTGAAATTGTTGCCTCGCAACCGGAAGAACGCGGTGAATTTTTTGATCCGGCTGAAAGCAAGGTCTATCGCCATCCAACGTTTTACACCATCCCTGATGGCATTGAGCACATGTGAGGTCGGAAATGAATCAGTTAACGGCTTACACCTTGCGCCTGGGCGATAACTGTCTGGTGCTCTCCCAGCGGTTGGGGGAATGGTGCGGTC
This sequence comes from Escherichia sp. WS33, assembly GCF_046486385.1. Classification (NCBI taxonomy): domain Bacteria; kingdom Pseudomonadati; phylum Pseudomonadota; class Gammaproteobacteria; order Enterobacterales; family Enterobacteriaceae; genus Escherichia; species Escherichia sp. WS33. Next base: position 27,840 of record NZ_JBJQLJ010000026.1, read on the forward strand.
ACGCACCGGAACTGGAAATCGATCTCGCACTGGCAAACATTGGCCTCGATTTATTAGGTCAGGCACGTAACTTCTTATCGTATGCCGCTGAATTAGCGGGAGAAGGTGATGAAGATACCCTGGCCTTCACCCGAGACGAGCGCCAGTTCAGCAACTTATTGTTGGTTGAACAACCAAACGGCAATTTTGCCGACACCATTGCACGCCAGTATTTCATCGATGCATGGCATGTGGCGCTCTTTACCCGTCTGATGGAAAGCCGTGATCCGCAACTGGCGGCGATTTCTGCCAAAGCAATTAAAGAAGCGCGTTATCACCTGCGTTTTAGTCGTGGCTGGCTGGAGCGACTGGGCAATGGTACTGACGTATCAGGGCAAAAGATGCAGCAGGCCATCAACAAGTTGTGGCGTTTTACCGCCGAACTGTTCGATGCCGACGAGATTGATATTGCACTGAGTGAAGAGGGTATTGCGGTTGATCCACGCACTTTACGCGCAGCGTGGGAAGCCGAAGTTTTTGCCGGGATCAACGAAGCCACATTGAACGTACCGCAAGAGCAGGCGTATCGCACTGGCGGTAAAAAAGGACTGCATACCGAACACCTTGGACCCATGCTGGCAGAAATGCAGTATCTCCAGCGTGTCTTGCCCGGTCAGCAATGGTAACAGAGGAGATGGGTATGCAACGTCTGGCCACCATTGCACCGCCACAGGTTCATGAGATATGGGCGCTACTCAGCCAGATCCCGGACCCGGAGATCCCGGTGCTGACCATTACCGATTTAGGCATGGTGCGTAATGTGACACAGATGGGAGAAGGATGGGTGATCGGCTTTACGCCGACTTATTCCGGTTGTCCGGCAACGGAACATTTGATTGGCGCGATACGTGAGGCAATGACAACCCACGGGTTTACCCCCGTTCAGGTTGTGCTGCAACTCGACCCGGCATGGACCACCGACTGGATGACCCCCGATGCCCGTGAGCGTCTGCGACAGTATGGCATTAGCCCGCCCGCCGGACACAGTTGCCATGCCCATTTGCCGCCAGAAGTACGTTGCCCGCGCTGCGCCAGCGTCCATACCACACTTATCAGTGAATTTGGTTCCACGGCCTGCAAAGCATTGTATCGCTGCGATAGTTGCCGCGAACCTTTCGATTATTTCAAATGTATTTGAGGATGCCATGACAACGTTTCATTCCTTAACGGTGGCAAAAGTGGAGCCGGAAACCCGTGATGCGGTGACCATTACCTTTGCGGTGCCCCAGCCTTTGCAGGAGGCGTATCGCTTTCGCCCCGGTCAACATTTGACCTTAAAAGCCAGCTTTGATGGTGAAGAATTACGCCGTTGTTACTCCATTTGCCGCAGCTATCTGCCTGGCGAAATTAGTGTGGCGGTGAAAGCCATTGAAGGCGGACGTTTCTCCCGCTATGCCCGCGAACACATCCGCCAGGGTATGACGCTGGAGGTCATGGTGCCGCAGGGGCATTTCGGCTATCAGCCACAGGCCGAACGCCAGGGCCGCTATCTGGCTATTGCAGCAGGATCAGGTATTACGCCAATGCTGGCGATTATCGCCACCACTTTACAAACCGAGCCTGAAAGTCAGTTCACCCTGATCTACGGTAACCGTACCAGCCAGAGCATGATGTTTCGCCAGGCACTGGCAGACCTGAAAGACAAATATCCTCAGCGTTTACAGTTGTTGTGCATTTTCAGTCAGGAAACCCTCGACAGCGATCTGCTTCACGGGCGTATTGACGGTGAAAAATTACAGTCACTTGGGGCCTCGCTCATTAATTTTCGTCTTTATGATGAGGCATTTATTTGTGGTCCGGCGGCGATGATGGATGAGACGGAAGCCGCCTTAAAAGCACTGGGAATGCCAGATAAAACCATTCATCTGGAGCGGTTTAATACGCCTGGCACGCGCGTCAAACGTAGCGTTAACGTGCAAAGTGACGGACAAAAAGTGACTGTACGTCAGGATGGGCGGGATCGGGAAATCGTGCTTAATGCCGACGATGAAAGCATTCTCGATGCGGCATTGCGCCAGGGGGCTGATCTGCCCTATGCCTGCAAAGGCGGCGTCTGTGCGACCTGCAAATGCAAAGTGCTGCGTGGCAAAGTGGCGATGGAAACCAATTACAGTCTGGAACCGGATGAACTGGCCGCAGGCTATGTGTTGAGTTGCCAGGCACTGCCGCTGACCAGCGATGTGGTGGTTGACTTTGACGCGAAGGGGATGGCATGAGCGAACTGATCGTCAGCCGTCAGCAACAAGTATTGTTGCTGACCCTTAACCGTCCCGCCGCACGTAATGCGCTAAATAATGCCCTTCTGACGCAACTGGTAAATGAACTGGAAGCTGCGGCTACCGATAGCAGCATTTCGGTCTGTGTGATTACCGGTAATGCACGCTTTTTTGCCGCTGGGGCCGATCTCAACGAAATGGCAGAAAAAGATCTCGCGGCCACCTTAAACGATACACGCCCGCAGCTATGGGCGCGATTGCAGGCCTTCAACAAACCTCTCATCGCAGCCGTCAACGGTTACGCGCTTGGTGCGGGTTGCGAACTGGCATTGTTGTGCGATGTGGTGGTTGCCGGAGAGAACGCGCGTTTTGGTTTGCCGGAAATCACTCTCGGCATCATGCCAGGCGCAGGAGGAACGCAACGTTTAATCCGTAGTGTCGGTAAATCGTTAGCCAGCAAAATGGTGCTGAGCGGAGAAAGTATCACCGCTCAGCAAGCACAGCAGGCCGGGCTGGTTAGCGACGTCTTCCCCAGCGATTTAACCCTCGAATACGCCTTACAGCTGGCGTCGAAAATGGCACGTCACTCGCCGCTGGCCTTACAAGCGGCAAAGCAAGCGCTGCGCCAGTCGCAGGAAGTGGCTTTGCAAGCCGGACTTGCCCAGGAGCGACAGTTATTCACCTTGCTGGCGGCAACAGAAGATCGTCATGAAGGCATCTCCGCTTTCTTGCAAAAACGCACGCCCGACTTTAAAGGACGCTAATGATGGAATTCATCCTCAGTCATGTAGAAAAGGGCGTGATGACACTAACGCTCAACCGCCCGGAACGCCTGAACAGTTTTAATGATGAGATGCACGCACAACTGGCAGAGTGCCTGAAACAGGTCGAGCGCGACGACACTATCCGTTGCCTGTTACTTACAGGTGCCGGGCGCGGATTTTGTGCTGGTCAGGATCTTAACGATCGTAACGTTGATCCCACAGGCCCCGCACCGGATTTAGGGATGTCAGTTGAACGTTTCTATAACCCACTGGTACGTCGCCTGGCAAAACTGCCAAAACCGGTGATCTGTGCAGTCAATGGCGTGGCGGCAGGGGCTGGCGCAACACTGGCACTGGGATGCGACATCGTTATTGCTGCCCGTTCAGCAAAATTCGTCATGGCGTTTAGTAAGTTAGGTTTAGTACCCGATTGCGGTGGAACCTGGTTACTGCCACGCGTTGCTGGGCGAGCGCGCGCCATGGGGCTGGCACTGCTGGGGAATCAACTGAGTGCTGAACAGGCGCACGAATGGGGGATGATCTGGCAGGTTGTTGATGATGAAACGCTGGCAGATACCGCGCAACAGCTGGCACGGCATCTGGCGACACAACCGACATTTGGTCTTGGACTTATCAAGCAAGCGATAAATAGCGCTGAAACCAATACGCTCGATACGCAACTGGATCTGGAACGTGACTATCAGCGACTTGCCGGACGGAGCGCAGATTATCGTGAAGGTGTCAGTGCGTTCCTGGCTAAACGCTCACCGCAGTTCACGGGGAAATAGCATGATGATAAATGTGCAAACTGTGGCAGTGATTGGGAGCGGCACCATGGGGGCAGGCATTGCTGAAGTTGCCGCCAGTCATGGACATCAGGTTTTACTGTATGACATTTCTGCTGAAGCGCTGACCCGCGCAATCGACGGGATACACGCGCGGCTAAATTCACGCGTGACGCGGGGAAAACTGACTGCTGAAACCTGTGAACGCACATTGAAACGCCTGATCCCGGTGACCGATATTCACGCGCTGGCAGCAGCGAATCTGGTTATTGAAGCGGCGTCTGAACGTCTGGAAGTTAAAAAAGCGCTCTTTGCACAACTGGCGGAAGTTTGCCCGCCACAAACGCTATTGACCACTAACACTTCGTCAATCTCTATAACCGCGATTGCTGCGGAGGTAAAAAATCCTGAACGTGTTGCGGGGCTGCATTTTTTTAACCCGGCACCGGTGATGAAGTTGGTGGAGGTGGTCAGTGGGCTGGCAACGGCAGCGGAAGTTGTCGAGCAGTTGTGTGAACTGACATTGAGTTGGGGTAAGCAGCCAGTGCGCTGTCATTCGACCCCCGGATTTATCGTTAACCGTGTGGCGCGTCCTTATTATTCCGAGGCCTGGCGGGCACTGGAAGAGCAGGTTGCTGCACCAGAAGTGATTGACGCTGCACTTCGCGATGGCGCTGGTTTCCCGATGGGGCCGCTGGAATTAACCGATCTGATTGGTCAGGACGTCAATTTTGCTGTCACCTGTTCGGTGTTTAACGCTTTCTGGCAGGAGCGTCGTTTTTTACCTTCGCTGGTGCAACAGGAACTGGTGATTGGTGGACGGTTGGGCAAGAAAAGTGGGCTGGGCGTGTACGACTGGCGCGCGGAACGTGAGGCAGTTGTTGGCCTGGAAGCGGTAAGCGACAGTTTTAGCCCAATGAAAGTAGAAAAGAAAAGTGACGGCGTCACGGAAATTGACGATGTTTTATTGATTGAGACACAAGGCGAGACGGCACAGGCGCTGGCAATACGACTGGCACGCCCGGTGGTAGTGGTCGACAAAATGGCGGGCAAGGTGGTGACCATTGCTGCGGCAGCGGTGAACCCGGACTCAGCGACCCGCAAGGCCATTTATTACCTGCAACAGCAGGGCAAAACAGTGCTGCAAATTGCAGATTACCCAGGAATGCTGATTTGGCGAACGGTAGCAATGATCATCAATGAAGCCCTTGATGCGCTGCAAAAAGGCGTGGCCTCTGAACAGGATATCGATACCGCCATGCGTCTTGGGGTGAATTATCCATATGGCCCGCTTGCCTGGGGAGCGCAACTTGGCTGGCAGCGAATATTAAGGCTCTTGGAAAATCTACAACATCACTATGGCGAAGAACGCTATCGCCCATGTTCATTGCTGCGCCAACGAGCGCTTCTGGAGAGCGGTTATGAGTCATAAGGCCTGGCAAAATGCCCATGCAATGTATGAGAACGATGCCTGCGCCAAAGCGCTTGGCATCGACATTATCTCAATGGATGAAGGCTTTGCTGTAGTGACCATGACCGTCACTGCACAAATGCTTAACGGTCATCAAAGTTGCCACGGCGGGCAGCTATTTTCACTGGCTGATACTGCCTTTGCCTACGCCTGCAATAGCCAGGGGCTGGCAGCCGTCGCTTCTGCCTGCACGATTGATTTTTTGCGTCCAGGCTTTGCCGGAGACACCTTAACTGCTACTGCGCAGGTACGTCATCAGGGCAAGCAAACCGGTGTTTACGACATCGAAATTGTTAACCAACAACAAAAAACGGTTGCGCTGTTTCGCGGTAAATCTCACCGCATCGGCGGCACCATTACAGGAGAAGCCTGATGCGTGAAGCCTTTATCTGTGACGGAATTCGTACGCCAATTGGCCGCTATGGTGGGGCATTATCAGGTGTTCGGGCTGACGATCTGGCTGCTATCCCTTTGCGGGAGCTGCTGGTGCGAAACCCGCGTCTCGATGCGGAGTGTATCGATGATGTGATCCTCGGCTGTGCTAATCAGGCGGGAGAAGACAACCGTAACGTAGCCCGGATGGCGACGTTACTGGCGGGGCTGCCGCAGAGTGTTTCCGGCACAACCATTAACCGCTTGTGTGGTTCCGGGCTGGACGCACTGGGGTTCGCCGCACGGGCGATTAAAGCGGGCGATGGCGATTTGCTGATCGCTGGTGGCGTGGAGTCAATGTCTCGGGCACCGTTTGTTATGGGCAAGGCAACCAGTGCATTTTCTCGTCAGGCTGAGATGTTTGATACCACTATTGGCTGGCGATTTGTGAACCCGCTCATGGCTCAACAATTTGGAACTGACAGCATGCCGGAAACGGCAGAGAATGTAGCTGAACTGTTAAAAATATCGCGAGAAGATCAAGATAGTTTTGCGCTACGCAGTCAGCAACGTACGGCAAAAGCGCAATCCTCAGGCATTCTGGCTGAGGAGATTGTTCCGGTTGTGTTGAAAAACAAGAAAGGCGTTGTAACAGAAATACAACATGATGAGCATCTGCGCCCGGAAACGACGCTGGAACAGTTACGTGGGTTAAAAGCACCATTTCGTGCCAATGGGGTGATTACCGCAGGCAATGCCTCCGGGGTGAATGACGGAGCCGCTGCGTTGATTATTGCCAGTGAACAGATGGCAGCAGCGCAAGGACTGACACCGCGGGCGCGAATCGTAGCCATGGCAACCGCCGGGGTGGAACCGCGCCTGATGGGGCTTGGTCCGGTGCCTGCAACTCGCCGGGTGCTGGAACGCGCGGGGCTGAGTATTCACGATATGGACGTGATTGAACTGAACGAAGCGTTCGCGGCCCAGGCGTTGGGTGTACTACGCGAATTGGGGCTGCCTGATGATGCCCCACATGTTAACCCCAACGGAGGCGCTATCGCCTTAGGCCATCCGTTGGGAATGAGTGGTGCCCGCCTGGCACTGGCTGCCAGCCATGAGCTGCATCGGCGTAACGGTCGTTACGCATTGTGCACCATGTGCATCGGTGTCGGTCAGGGCATCGCCATGATTCTGGAGCGTGTTTGAGCATATCAACCTGCGAGTACCCTACAATGATAACCAATACAAAGCTTGACCCGATTGAAACCGCGTCTGTTGATGAGTTACAGGCGTTGCAAACACAACGTCTGAAATGGACGCTCAAACACGCGTATGAAAATGTCCCGATGTATCGGCGCAAATTTGACGCAGCAGGCGTACATCCTGATGATTTCAGGGAACTTTCAGATCTGCGTAAATTTCCCTGTACCACCAAACAGGATCTGCGCGACAACTATCCCTTCGACACCTTTGCCGTGCCGATGGAACAAGTGGTGCGCATTCATGCTTCTTCGGGAACCACAGGTAAACCGACAGTTGTCGGCTATACGCAAAACGATATTGATAACTGGGCCAATATTGTAGCGCGTTCCTTGCGTGCGGCAGGTGGCACGCCCAAAGACAAAATTCATGTTGCCTATGGTTACGGCCTGTTTACTGGTGGGCTGGGCGCGCACTATGGTGCCGAACGTCTGGGCGCTACGGTGATCCCGATGTCTGGTGGGCAGACGGAAAAACAAGCGCAACTGATCCGCGATTTTCAACCAGATATGATCATGGTTACGCCATCTTATTGCCTTAACCTGATTGAAGAGCTGGAGCGGCAGTTGGGCGGTGATGCCAGCGGTTGCTCGCTGCGGGTTGGAGTGTTTGGTGCTGAGCCGTGGACACAGGCCATGCGTAAAGAGATTGAACGGCGTCTGGGGATCACCGCACTGGATATTTATGGCCTGTCAGAAGTGATGGGGCCGGGGGTGGCGATGGAGTGTCTGGAAACTACCGACGGCCCAACCATTTGGGAAGATCATTTCTATCCTGAAATTGTTAATCCTCATGACGGCACACCGCTTGCCGATGGTGAACATGGCGAACTGTTATTCACCACGCTGACCAAAGAAGCATTGCCGGTCATTCGTTACCGCACGCGTGATTTAACCCGACTGTTACCAGGAACGGCGCGGACTATGCGCCGCATGGATCGCATCAGCGGACGCAGCGATGACATGTTGATCATTCGCGGTGTAAATGTCTTCCCGTCACAACTGGAAGAAGAGATTGTCAAATTCGAACATTTATCGCCCCATTACCAACTGGAGGTGAACCGCCGGGGGCATCTTGATTCACTTTCTGTGAAAGTGGAGTTGAAAGAAAGCAGCCTGACATTGACGCATGAGCAGCGTTGCCAGGTGTGCCACCAGCTGCGCCATCGGATTAAGTCGATGGTGGGGATCTCTACCGATGTGATGATCGTTAACTGTGGCAGTATCCCGCGTTCAGAAGGCAAGGCGTGTCGGGTGTTTGATCTGCGCAATATTGTTGGTGCCTGACGTGTCGTCTGGCCCTGGTGAGGTAAAGCGCCAGGGCCAGAAGTCGATACGACCTGTGCTATGATTCATAAATCACAACAATAACAACAGACTGAAGCGAATGAGTAAACTTGATACTTTTATCCAACATGCTGTAAACGCTGTTCCGGTCAGTGGCACATCTTTGATCTCCTCTCTGTATGGTGATTCGCTTTCCCATCGTGGTGGTGAAATCTGGCTTGGTAGTCTGGCTGCTTTGCTGGAAGGGCTGGGATTTGGTGAGCGTTTCGTGCGCACCGCTTTGTTTCGTCTTAATAAAGAAGGCTGGCTGGATGTTTCCCGCATCGGGCGACGCAGTTTCTATAGCCTCAGTGATAAAGGCTTGCGCCTGACGCGACGGGCAGAAAGTAAAATTTATCGCGCAGAGCAACCTGCATGGGATGGTAAATGGCTCCTGTTGCTCTCGGAAGGTTTAGATAAATCAACGCTGGCTGATGTCAAAAAGCAGTTGATCTGGCAAGGTTTTGGCGCACTGGCACCCAGCCTGATGGCATCGCCGTCGCAAAAACTGGCGGATGTACAGACACTTTTGCATGAAGCGGGGGTGGCGGATAACGTGATTTGTTTTGAAGCGCAAATACCACTGGCGCTTTCTCGTGCAGCACTGCGTGCCAGAGTGGAAGAGTGCTGGCATTTAACTGAACAAAATGCCATGTACGAAACCTTTATTCAGTCATTCCGCCCGCTGGTGCCGCTGTTAAAAGAGGCAGCAGACGAGTTAACCCCGGAGCGTGCATTTCATATTCAGCTTTTACTGATCCATTTTTATCGCCGTGTCGTCCTTAAAGACCCATTGTTGCCAGAGGAGTTGCTTCCGGCGCACTGGGCAGGGCATACGGCGCGTCAGCTGTGTATCAACATTTATCAGCGCGTAGCGCCTGCTGCTTTAGCGTTCGTTAGTGAAAAAGGTGAAACCTCGGTCGGTGAACTGCCTGCGCCGGGAAGCCTGTATTTTCAACGTTTTGGCGGTTTGAATATTGAACAGGAGGCGATATGCCAATTTACCAGATAGATGGTCTGACTCCGGTTGTGCCAGAAGAGAGTTTTGTCCATCCGACAGCGGTATTGATCGGCGATGTTATTCTAGGCAAGGGCGTTTACGTTGGGCCAAATGCCAGCCTGCGTGGCGATTTTGGTCGTATCGTGGTGAAAGATGGCGCGAACATTCAGGATAATTGCGTTATGCACGGTTTTCCCGAGCAGGATACTGTCGTGGAAGAAGATGGACATATTGGTCATAGCGCTATCCTTCATGGTTGCATTATCCGCCGCAATGCATTAGTGGGAATGAACGCGGTAGTGATGGACGGCGCGGTGATTGGCGAGAACAGCATTGTTGGCGCATCCGCATTTGTGAAAGCCAAAGCAGAAATGCCTGCCAATTACCTGATTGTCGGCAGCCCGGCGAAAGCGATTCGTGAACTCAGTGAGCAGGAGCTGGCATGGAAAAAGCAGGGTACGCATGAGTATCAGGTGCTGGTGACTCGTTGTAAGCAGACGTTGCATCAAGTTGAGCCATTGCGGGAAGTTGAACCGAACAGGAAACGTCTGGTATTTGATGAGAATCTGCGACCGAAACAGTAACGTCCAGATACTGAACATTCTAATTTTTAGCATGTGATACCTAAACCGCAACGCTGATACAGGTTGCGGTTTTTTTATTGCCGGATGCGGCGCTTTACGCGTTTTGTTTTGTGTTTTTCAGGACAATAGAGCAACTCATCCAGTAATCTTGTTTACGCCCTCGCATTATTTATCTCTTTTCGTTTCTATACTGATTTTTCTTAATCCGTTTTATTACAGGGCAGGGTGCGATGAGCAGCAATACATTTACTCTCGGTACAAAATCCGTTAACCGTCTTGGTTATGGCGCGATGCAACTGGCAGGTCCTGGGGTTTTTGGTCCCCCAAGAGATCGCCACGTCGCTATAACTGTGCTGCGCGAGGCGCTGGCATTGGGCGTCAATCACATTGATACCAGCGACTTTTATGGTCCGCACGTCACCAATCAGATTATCCGCGAAGCGCTTTATCCTTACTCTGACGACCTGACAATTGTCACTAAAATTGGTGCGCGGCGTGGAGAGGACGCTTCCTGGTTGCCCGCCTTTTCTCCGGCAGAGTTGCAAAAAGCGGTGCACGATAATCTACGTAATCTCGGCCTGGACGTACTGGATGTGGTTAACCTGCGCGTTATGATGGGAGATGGTCATGGCCCAGCGGAAGGATCGATTGAGGCCAGCCTGACCGTGCTGGCAGAGATGCAACAACAAGGCCTGGTAAAACATATTGGCCTGAGCAACGTCACACCGACGCAGGTTGCAGAGGCGCGCAAGATTGCCGAAATTGTCTGTGTGCAAAACGAATACAACATCGCGCACCGTGCTGATGATGCAATGATTGATGCTTTGGCCCACGATGGCATTGCCTACGTGCCGTTCTTCCCGCTCGGGGGCTTTACACCGCTGCAATCCTCTACGCTGTCGGATGTTGCTGCGAGCCTGGGTGCAACACCCATGCAGGTGGCGCTGGCGTGGCTGTTACAACGTTCACCGAATATTTTGCTGATCCCAGGGACGTCTTCTGTTGCGCATTTACGGGAGAATATGGCTGCTGAAAAATTGCATCTTTCTGAGGAAGTGTTGTCTACGTTGGATGGTATTTCGCGAGAATAACGAATATACAAAAGGGAAAGATGCATTTCCCTTTTGTTTCTTTTTTAATGGCATGGAGTGCATATGTTTAAGCCCAGGATTTGCAGCTGGATAGGTTTACTTCCCCTGTTTATGCTGAGTCTTCCAGTACAGGCGGAACTTCGATGTGTTGCAAATGCAGTTGATATTGAACCATTTTTTTCTGCAGCTACCGCTGAAGATAAACAACAAGTTGAACAAGCTATCAACAGTAGCGTGAATCTTGTCCCCTTCGGTTTATCTGCATCGGACTGGAAAGTGCATCGTGGCGATTTAGTGGTAGAAGGTAATATAGAGAGTAATCAAAAATTGATTGTTCTTGGCAATTTGACAGTCAAAGGTAATATTTCCACTTTCTCTCTTTCTAATCCATGGGTTATTCTCGGTAACGTGACGGCAACGAATATAGTTACGGATTCACCACTGTTAATTACCGGTTCGATAAATGCAAGTGGACTGGTATTTATCGACTCATATTACGATAATCCGTCTACGATTAAGGGGGTATTAATGCGCGTGGGATATTTATCAATGACATAATTGCACCTGTTGTTGCGTCTTCGACAAATAGTGAATTCATGGTCCGTGCGAGTGACAAAAATGACACTGAAAATGTCAAAAAAGCGCTGATGATAATAAATCCTGATGCATATTATTGGGGTCTAATAAATGATGAAGATGCTCTGAAAGAAATTTTTAAGCGAAGCAATATTCGCATGGCAGGGAATGTCTGTAATCAGATGAAAAAAGAAGCGCTGTTTCGCCCTAAGCCTTCTCCTGAGTTAGTGCAGGAATTGCAAATGCTGGATGAAGGCAACGTTGCTGCATTTGAAGGACGAGATATTGCGACATTTGATCTTGCCATAATGCGAACTCTCCCAAGGCTTAAAGGAATTTCAGCTAACCTACGCAAACAACTTATTAATAGCAATGATGAACAAACGATTGAAAGTATGGCGAGATATATGCCTGACAATGAGATTCTGGAGTTGACCGATCAGCAATTGGGTTACCAGCCTGTTGTTCTGGGGTTGCTCGACCGTGAACCGCTCTCTGTCGAAATAATGACGCGAATGAGTCGTCTACCTGATGGTGTCGGTCCGTTGAATCTTGCGCTACGTGAAAATCTCCCTCTGGATATCGTAATGACTCTGGCGAAAAGAGATTGGGATATGATCATTCAGGAGCTTTATAAAGATGCGTGGTTATTGCCTGAATCCATTATTGATGGCTATATCCGCAGTGATGATTCCTCTATTCGTCAGGTCGGTGCTGGAGGACAACTCACCTACAATCAGGCAATGCAGTTGGCGAACGATTCATCAAACAATGTTGTCACAAGCTTAACGTTCAAGCTGGCAGAGATGAAACACCATGGTCAATTATTGCGGATGACGCCACAAGAGAGTGACAAAGTTGCAGCCTATTTATACCAAAAATTCGAGAATGACGATGATCTAATACGTGTGTTATTTTTAGCATTGCCAGATAACTTACAGTTTAATTTTGTTAAAAGGATGGAGAAAAAATCCCCTGCCTACTTTTGCTGTCGGGATATGCAGGTAATTCACTCTGACGCTGCTTTACAACGGTTATTGACACGTTTCAACGATCCTGAGGGGTGGAGTAATCTGGCGAAAAATCAGTATCTGAGCACGTCGATGAAACAAAAAATTTGGCAACGTGCTTTATCGCATCGGAAAAATAATCCGAAAGCAGATTCAGCTGCGTATGAAACCAGCGCTGATATGATTTTGTCTGAGCTTATCAGCCACGGTGAAGTTGATGACCAGATGCTATTAAATGCCACCGCCCTGATACGTTTGGAAGACTGGGACTTTTTAGAGAGTGCATTAGTTAGTTGGGATAATTTACCCGCTGTTGTCCTCAAGGAATTACAGCAAAATACGCCACGCAATGATATTTGGGCGAAGTTTTTTCTGAGGCAGGAAAACAGCTCCCGTGCGCAGGTTGATGAAGCATTACGCGTCTATTATGCACTCGACCCCGATGCGTTAGCACAACTGGATGTACTGGCAAAACAACCGGATCGTATATGGTGGAGTACACTGGCGAAAAGCAATCTCACATTTTTCAAGTTCGGCGCACTTAACAACCGCCACACACCGCCTGCAGTACTGGCGGCAGAAATTGATCCCGAGTGGTGGATTGTGGCGATGAATAATCCCCGTTTTCCAGTTGATGTATTAAAGGCGAGGCTGAAACGTGATCCTTTGCTGGCGTTAGAGCTTGTTAACCCTGAACTGGATTTAGTCCGCCAGCTGGCGCTTAACGGTAAGACGCGCGCAATACGGGAACAAGCGATGAGAAAACTTGATGAGTTGTATTGATCCACAACGTAATATTTCTTAACCCTTTGATTAATTGGGGATAATTATTCCTGACAGTGAGTCCCCAATACCTTGATATATTCTGAATTTTTAATGAAGCGGCGTGTTGCGATATCTCCGTCAGGGGAATTGATGCACCATAGCGCAAACCGAATTATCAAGGATTGATAATGACGCTCTACCAGATAAAACCGCTCTTTCAGTCGCTGTTAAGGCCGACGATGTTTTGGCTTTACAAGCACCACGTTACAGCGAATCACATCACTCTTGCTGCACTGGCGCTTTCTCTTCTTACCGGATTGCTGTTGGTGTTGGTGGCACAACCCATCCTCTTTTTGCTATTGCCCATCGTGCTTTTTATCCGTATGGCGCTCAATGCGCTGGATGGCATGTTGGCGCGTGAGTGCAATCAGCAAACACGTCTGGGGGCGATTTTGAATGAAACTGGCGATGTTATTTCCGATATTGCGCTCTATTTACCGTTTTTATTTTTACCGGAAAGTAACGCATTACTCGTAATACTCATGTTATTTTGCACCATATTGACTGAGTTTTGTGGTTTACTCGCGCAGACAATTAACGGTATTCGCAGTTATGCCGGTCCATTCGGCAAAAGCGATCGTGCGTTAATATTTGGGTTGTGGGGGCTGGCCGTTTCCATTTATCCACAGTGGATGCAATGGAATAATCTTTTATGGAGCATTGCTTCAATTCTGCTTCTCTGGACTGCGATTAATCGTTGTCGGAGTGTGCTTTTTATGAGTGCTGAAAGATAATGCTGGAAAAATCTCTGGCAACACTTTTCGCGTTGTTAATTTTAGCAACGCTGATAAACCGTTTTCTGCTATGGCGGTTACCGGAGAGAAAAGGGGGTGAGGTTACATTACGTATTCGTACCTGGTGGGGCATCGTCATTTGTTTTTCACTGGTGATTTCAGGTCCACGCTGGATGACGTTGACGTTTTTTGCGCTGATAAGTTTTCTGGCATTGAAAGAATATTGTACGCTTATATCCATACATTTTCCGCGGTGGTTATATTGGGTTATTCCTCTTAACTATTTGCTTATCGGTTTTAATTGCTTTGAGCTGTTTCTGTTATTTATACCTTTGTCTGGGTTTCTGATATCAGCCACCTGGCGAGTTTTTGTGGGTGAACCCTCCGGTTTTCTGCATACCGTGAGCGCTATTTTTTGGGGCTGGATAATGACCGTTTTCGCCTTGAGTCATGCCGCCTGGTTATTAATGTTTCCATCCATGAATATCCAGGGCGGGGCGTTACTGGTGTTATTTCTTTTGGCATTAACCGAGTCAAACGATATTGCACAGTATTTATGGGGAAAATCCTGCGGCAGAAGAAAAGTGGTCCCCAAAGTCAGCCCGGGAAAAACGCTGGAGGGTCTGGTGGGGGGCGTCATCACCACCATGATTGCGTCACTGATTATTGGACCGTTGCTGACACCGCTAAATACATTACAGGCATTATTAGCGGGTTTGTTAATTGGTATTAGTGGTTTTTGCGGCGATGTCGTGATGTCAGCCATCAAACGAGATATTGGTGTTAAAGATAGTGGAAAACTATTACCAGGACATGGCGGACTCCTTGACAGGATTGACTCATTAATTTTCACCGCTCCGGTATTTTTTTATTTTATTCGCTACAGCTGTTACTGAAGGAAAATAGAGAAAATGGAAAATTCACGCATCCCTGGGGAACATTTTTTTACCACCAGTGATAATACAGCGTTGTTTTATCGGCACTGGCCCGCTTTACAGCCCGGGGCGAAAAAGGTCATCGTCTTATTTCATCGGGGTCATGAACATTCTGGTCGTCTACAACATCTCGTTGATGAACTGGCGATGCCAGATACTGCTTTTTATGCATGGGATGCCCGGGGGCATGGAAAAACTTCGGGGCCGCGTGGTTATAGCCCATCTCTTGCGCGTTCAGTGCAGGATGTCGATGAATTTGTCCGTTTTGCTGCCAGCGACAGCCAGGTTGGACTGGAAGAGGTGGTTGTGATCGCGCAAAGCGTCGGCGCAGTGCTGGTTGCCACATGGGTTCATGATTATGCGCCTGCAATTCGCGGGCTGGTGCTGGCTTCTCCGGCCTTTAAGGTTAAATTGTATGTGCCGCTGGCACGTCCTGCGCTGGCGTTATGGCATCGTCTGCGTGGTCTGTTTTTTATTAATTCCTATGTGAAAGGACGCTATTTGACCCACGATCGGCAACGGGTGGCGAGTTTCAATAATGATCCGCTGATCACACGGGCGATTGCCGTCAATATCTTGCTCGATCTCTATAAAACGTCTGAACGTATTGTTAGCGATGCGGCGGCGATTACGCTCCCCACGCAACTTCTGATATCAGGCGATGACTATGTGGTGCATCGCCAACCGCAGATCGATTTTTATCAGCGTTTACGTAGCCCTCTCAAAGAGCTGCATCTGCTGCCAGGCTTTTATCACGACACGTTGGGTGAAGAGAACAGGGCGCTGGCATTTGAAAAAATGCAAAGCTTTATTAGTCATTTATATGCTAACAAATCGCAAAAATTTGATTATCAGCATGAAGACTGCACAGGACCATCAGCGGATCGATGGCGGCTACTTTCTGGTGGACCCGTGCCATTATCGCCGGTTGATTTGGCGTATCGCTTTATGCGTATGGCGATGAAATTGTTCGGGGCGCACTCTGCGGGCCTGCATCTCGGAATGAGCACCGGCTTTGATTCAGGCAGTTCGCTGGATTATGTCTATCAAAATCAACCACAAGGTAGTAACGCATTCGGGCGTTTAGTCGACAAAATCTACCTGAACAGTGTTGGCTGGCGCGGTATTCGCCAGCGCAAAACCCATTTACAAATGCTGATTAAACAAGCCGTTGCCGATCTCCACGCCAAAGGTTTAGCCATCCGCGTGGTTGACATTGCCGCAGGGCATGGGCGCTATGTACTGGATGCGCTGGAGAATGAACCTGCCGTATGCGATATTTTGTTACGTGATTACAGTGAGTTAAATGTTGCACAGGGGCAAGAGATGATTGCCCAACGGGGAATGTCTGGGCAGGTGCGTTTTGAACAGGGCGATGCGTTTAACCCGGAGGAACTCAGCGCGTTAACTCCGCGGCCTACGCTGGCGATTGTCTCTGGCCTGTATGAGCTTTTTCCCGAAAATGAGCAGGTAAAAAACTCCCTCGCAGGTCTTGCCAATGCCATCGAACCGGGTGGCATTCTCATCTACACCGGGCAGCCGTGGCACCCACAACTGGAGCTGATTGCCGGGGTGTTAACCAGTCATAAAGATGGTAAACCGTGGGTGATGCGCGTGCGTTCGCAAGGGGAGATGGATTCACTCGTGCGTGATGCCGGATTTGATAAATGCACACAACGGATTGATGAGTGGGGTATTTTTACGGTTTCGATGGCGGTGCGTCGTGATAACTGAACGTCGGAACGTATTGCTACAAGGCGCTGGCTGGTTATTGTTGCTGGCCCCGTTTTTCTTCTTCACCTATGGATCTCTTAATCAGTTCACCGCGGTTCAGGACCTTAACAGCCATGATATCCCCAGTCAGGTATTCGGTTGGGAAACGGCGATCCCTTTTCTTCCCTGGACTATTGTTCCTTACTGGAGTCTGGATCTTTTATATGGATTTTCGCTGTTCGTTTGTAGCACGACATTCGAACAGCGCCGACTTGTCCACCGGCTTATTCTGGCAACGGTAATGGCCTGCTGCGGTTTTTTGCTCTATCCGCTGAAGTTTAGTTTTATCCGTCCTGAAGTGAGTGGGGTGACGGGATGGCTATTTTCGCAACTTGAACTGTTTGATCTGCCTTATAACCAGTCTCCTTCGCTGCATATTATTCTCTGCTGGCTACTTTGGCGTCACTTTCGTCAGCATCTGGCTGAGAGGTGGCGTAAAGTCTGTGGCGGATGGTTTTTACTCATCGCTATTTCTACTCTGACGACCTGGCAGCATCATTTTATTGATGTCATCACAGGGCTGGCGGTAGGTATGTTGATTGACTGGATGGTGCCCGTCGATCGTCGTTGGAATTATCAGAAACCTGATCAACGTCGAATCAAAATAGCACTGCCATATGTCGTAGGCGCGGGCTCGTGCATTGTGTTGATGGAGCTAATGGTGATGATTCAGTTATGGTGGTCAGTCTGGTTATGTTGGCCAGTATTATCGCTACTCATTATTGGCCGTGGGTACGGTGGGCTTGGCGCGATAACAACAGGGAAAGATAGTCAGGGGAAACTCCCGCCCGCCGTTTACTGGCTGACATTGCCCTGCCGCATCGGGATGTGGCTGTCTATGCGTTGGTTTTGTCGTCGCCTGGAGCCGGTGAGCAAAATGACTGCTGGTGTTTATTTAGGGGCGTTTCCACGACATATTCCGGCACAGAATGCGGTTCTGGACGTCACCTTTGAATTCCCTCGCGGACGAGCGACAAAAGATCGACTCTATTTCTGTGTACCGATGCTGGATCTGGTGGTTCCGGAAGAGGGGGAGCTCCGACAGGCCGTGGCGATGCTGGAAACATTACGCGAAGAGCAAGGCAGCGTTCTGGTCCATTGCGCGTTGGGATTATCGCGCAGTGCGCTGGTAGTGGCGGCATGGTTGTTATGTTACGGACACTGTAAAACCGTTGATGAAGCGATTAGTTATATTCGAGCCAGACGTTCGCATATTGTGCTTAAGGAAGATCACAAAGCGATGCTGAAATTATGGGAAAACAGGTAAGTGGATTGAGATGTGGACTGAACTACAGTCCACATCAAGATCGTGTCCGGTTATGCAGCAACAATGCTGTCGATGGCCGCTTTCGCGTCAGACTGCGCTTTCGCTGCCATTTCCGGACCGTATGCGATCCCTTCGGCGAAGACAAATTTCACATCGGTAATGCCGATAAAGCCGAGGAACGTGGACAGATACGGCGTCACCAGGTCCGTTGGTCCATCTTTGTGGATCCCACCGCGGCTGGTAATAACGATGGCTTTTTTACCCGTTACCAGACCTTCCGGACCGTTCTCGGTATAGCGGAAAGTAACGCCTGCGCGTGCAACCAGGTCAAAATAGTTTTTCAACTGAGTTGAGATGTTGAAGTTATACATCGGTGCCGCAATAACGATAACGTCGTGGGCTTTCAGCTCGGCAATCAGCTCATCGGAAAGCGCCAGAGCTTCCTGCTGACGCGGAGTCAGCGGCGCATCGCTCGGACGCAGTGCACCAACCAGTTCGCCATCCAGTACCGGAATCGGATTTGCAGCCAGGTCGCGAACGGTGATTTCATCAGCGGAGTGCTTTTCGCGCCATTGTTCAACAAAATAATCGGACAACTGATTAGACTGAGAGTACCCTGCCAGGATGCTGGATTTAAGAACTAATACCTTGCTCATGGTGTTTCCTTATAGATGTTTGAATGGGCGATGCCCCGTTGCTTGCTGACACTTTATTCACAATCCTGCCACAGAGATAGCGCAATAAATCGAAGCCTATGTTCGAATTTATTGAACAACGCATAGAAAGCCGCGATGTGGTACTCTATATCTATCATTTAAAAGAAAATTAATCAGGCAGACTACTGCCCACTAACGTTATGACAGAACAACAAAAATTGACCTTTACGGCCTTGCAGCAGCGGCTGGATTCGCTGATGCCGCGCGACAGACTGCGTTTTTCTCGGCGTCTGCACGGTGTTAAGAAGGTTAAAAATCCTGATGCACAACAGGCCATTTTCCAGGAGATGGCGAAAGAGATTGACCAGGCGGCAGGGAAAGTCCTGCTGCGTGAAGCGGCACGACCGGAAATTACTTATCCTGACAATTTACCGGTTAGTCAGAAAAAACAGGACATTCTCGAAGCGATTCGTGATCACCAGGTGGTGATCGTCGCCGGGGAAACGGGTTCTGGTAAAACGACTCAGTTACCGAAAATCTGTATGGAGCTGGGGCGCGGGGTTAAAGGGCTGATCGGCCATACCCAGCCGCGTCGCCTGGCGGCAAGAACGGTGGCGAACCGTATTGCGGAAGAGCTGAAAACGGAGCCGGGCGGTTGCATCGGTTACAAAGTGCGTTTCAGCGATCACGTTAGTGATAACACGATGGTCAAGCTGATGACCGACGGTATCCTGCTGGCGGAGATCCAGCAAGACCGCCTGCTGATGCAGTACGACACCATCATTATTGACGAAGCACACGAACGCAGCCTGAATATCGATTTTCTGCTCGGCTATTTGAAAGAGTTGCTGCCGCGGCGTCCTGACCTAAAAATCATTATCACTTCCGCGACTATCGACCCGGAACGCTTTTCGCGCCACTTTAATAATGCGCCGATTATCGAAGTCTCCGGTCGGACCTATCCGGTGGAAGTGCGCTATCGACCGATTGTTGAAGAAGCCGACGACACCGAGCGCGATCAGTTGCAGGCGATTTTTGACGCCGTAGACGAACTGAGTCAGGAAAGCCCTGGCGACATTCTGATCTTTATGAGTGGTGAGCGGGAAATTCGCGATACCGCCGATGCGCTGAACAAGCTAAATCTGCGTCATACCGAAATCTTGCCGCTTTATGCGCGGCTTTCGAACAGCGAACAGAACCGCGTGTTCCAGTCGCACAGCGGACGGCGCATTGTGCTGGCGACCAACGTCGCGGAAACCTCGCTGACCGTACCGGGGATTAAATACGTTATCGACCCCGGTACAGCACGTATCAGCCGCTACAGCTATCGCACCAAAGTGCAGCGTTTGCCGATTGAACCCATTTCGCAGGCGTCTGCCAATCAGCGTAAAGGCCGCTGTGGGCGTGTGTCCGAAGGGATCTGTATTCGTCTCTATTCCGAAGACGATTTCCTTTCGCGCCCGGAGTTTACCGATCCGGAGATTCTGCGTACCAACCTGGCCTCGGTTATTTTGCAGATGACCGCGCTGGGGCTGGGCGATATCGCTGCGTTCCCGTTTGTCGAAGCACCGGATAAACGCAATATCCAGGATGGCGTGCGTCTGCTCGAAGAACTGGGCGCGATCACCACGGATGAACAGGCCAGCGCCTATAAACTGACGCCGCTCGGTCGCCAGCTCTCGCAGTTGCCTGTCGATCCACGTCTGGCGCGTATGGTGCTGGAAGCGCAAAAACATGGCTGCGTGCGTGAGGCGATGATTATCACGTCCGCGCTTTCCATTCAGGATCCGCGCGAGCGTCCGATGGATAAACAGCAGGCATCGGACGAAAAACATCGTCGCTTCCACGACAAAGAGTCTGACTTCCTCGCGTTTGTGAATCTGTGGAATTATCTTGGCGAGCAGCAAAAGGCGCTTTCTTCCAACGCCTTCCGTCGCCTGTGTCGTACCGATTATCTCAACTATCTGCGCGTGCGCGAATGGCAGGATATCTACACCCAGTTGCGCCAGGTGGTGAAAGAACTTGGCATTCCGGTTAACAGCGAACCGGCGGAGTATCGCGAAATTCACATTGCGTTGCTGACGGGTTTACTTTCCCATATCGGCATGAAAGATGCCGATAAACAAGAATATACCGGCGCACGTAACGCGCGTTTCTCCATCTTTCCCGGTTCTGGTTTATTCAAAAAACCGCCGAAATGGGTAATGGTGGCGGAACTGGTAGAAACCAGCCGCCTGTGGGGGCGCATTGCTGCGCGTATCGACCCGGAATGGGTGGAGCCTGTCGCTCAGCATTTGATTAAACGCACCTACAGCGAACCTCACTGGGAACGGGCGCAGGGCGCGGTGATGGCAACGGAAAAAGTCACTGTTTATGGTTTGCCGATTGTTGCCGCGCGCAAGGTCAACTACAGCCAGATCGATCCGGCGTTATGCCGTGAACTCTTTATTCGCCATGCGCTGGTGGAAGGTGACTGGCAGACGCGTCACGCATTCTTCCGTGAAAACCTGAAACTGCGGGCCGAAGTGGAAGAGCTGGAACACAAATCACGTCGCCGCGATATTCTGGTTGATGACGAAACGTTGTTTGAGTTCTACGACCAGCGCATCAGCCACGATGTGATCTCTGCACGCCACTTCGACAGCTGGTGGAAAAAAGTCAGCCGCGAAACCCCTGATTTGCTCAACTTTGAAAAAAGCATGTTGATCAAAGAGGGCGCAGAAAAAATCAGCAAGCTGGATTACCCGAACTTCTGGCATCAGGGCAATCTCAAGCTGCGTTTGAGCTATCAGTTTGAGCCCGGCGCGGATGCTGACGGTGTGACCGTACATATTCCGCTGCCGTTACTTAACCAGGTTGAGGAAAGCGGGTTTGAATGGCAGATCCCCGGTCTGCGCCGCGAACTGGTGATTGCTCTGATTAAATCGTTGCCGAAACCGGTACGCCGTAATTTTGTACCCGCACCAAACTACGCCGAAGCGTTTTTAGGCCGCGTCACACCGCTGGAGTTACCGTTGCTCGACAGCCTTGAGCGCGAGTTACGGCGGATGACCGGTGTTACCGTTGACCGCGAAGACTGGCACTGGGATCAGGTGCCCGATCACCTGAAAATCACCTTCCGCGTGGTGGACGACAAAAATAAGAAGCTAAAAGAAGGGCGCTCATTACAGGATCTGAAAGATGCGCTGAAAGGCAAAGTGCAGGAAACGCTGTCCGCGGTGGCGGATGACGGTATCGAGCAGAGCGGGCTGCATATCTGGAGCTTTGGGCAACTGCCGGAAAGCTACGAACAGAAGCGCGGCAACTATAAAGTGAAGGCGTGGCCGGCGCTGGTGGATGAACGTGACAGTGTGGCGATCAAACTGTTTGATAACCCGCTGGAGCAAAAACAGGCAATGTGGAACGGTCTTCGCCGTCTACTGCTGCTAAATATTCCCTCGCCGATCAAGTATTTACATGAGAAGTTACCAAACAAAGCCAAGCTTGGACTGTACTTTAACCCGTATGGCAAAGTGCTGGAGCTGATCGACGACTGTATCTCCTGCGGTGTGGATCAACTGATCGACGCCAATGGTGGCCCGGTCTGGACGGAAGAAGGCTTTGCTGCGCTGCATGAGAAAGTGCGTGCCGAACTGAACGACACGGTGGTAGATATTGCGAAGCAGGTCGAGCAAATTCTTACGGCAGTGTTCAATATCAACAAACGTCTGAAAGGGCGGGTGGATATGACCATGGCACTGGGGCTTTCTGACATTAAAGCGCAGATGGGCGGGTTGGTATATCGCGGATTTGTCACTGGTAACGGCTTCAAACGGCTGGGCGACACGCTGCGATATTTGCAGGCGATTGAAAAACGGCTGGAAAAACTGGCGGTTGATCCACATCGCGACCGTGCTCAGATGCTGAAAGTCGAAAACGTCCAGCAGGCGTGGCAGCAATGGATCAACAAACTGCCGCCTGCACGTCGTGAGGATGAAGACGTGAAAGAGATCCGTTGGATGATAGAAGAGTTGCGCGTTAGTTACTTCGCTCAACAACTTGGTACGCCTTATCCGATTTCAGATAAGCGTATTTTGCAGGCGATGGAGCAGATTAGCGGTTAACCCTGCTATTTGCCTGATAAAGAAAAAACCCGGTAAGCATTTAGCGCCGGGTTTTTTATTAATTCTAAAACGGTAAGGGTAAAAATTCAGGAATTCAGAAAAATACAATTCTCTGCTGCAAGATGAATAATGTTTATCTACAGCATTTCCTTAAAAGATATGTCAGGCTTGCGGAGTGGCGGTTAAGGACATACGACTTCCTCCTTTCAGAGTGCTCCGCTTCTCACTATTATCTCACGCGTATCTTAAGGGAACGATAAGGAGGAACCATGAACATTACCCCGTTTCCGACGCTTTCGCCGGCAACTATAGATGCCATAAATGTTATCGGACAGTGGCTGGCGCAGGATGATTTCTCCGGTGAGGTGCCGTATCAGGCCGATTGCGTGATCCTTGCAGGCAATGCGGTTATGCCGACTATCGACGCGGCATGTAAGATTGCTCGCGATCAGCAAATTCCTTTACTGATTAGTGGTGGTATCGGTCACTCGACAACTTTTTTGTATAGCGCCATCGCACAGCATCCGCACTACAACACTATCCGCACCACTGGCAGAGCAGAAGCGACCATCCTGGCGGATATCGCTCATCAGTTCTGGCACATTCCGCATGAAAAAATCTGGATTGAAGACCAGTCAACAAACTGCGGTGAAAACGCACGCTTTAGCATCGCGCTATTGAAACAGGCCGTAGAACGAGTTCATACGGCTATCGTTGTTCAGGACCCCACCATGCAGCGGCGCACGATGGCGACGTTCCGCCGTATGACTGGGGACAATCCCGATGCACCACGCTGGTTAAGTTATCCCGGATTCGTTCCTCAGTTAGGAAATAACGCAGACAGTGTAATCTTTATTAATCAGTTACAAGGATTATGGCCGGTTGAGCGTTATCTCTCACTACTCACTGGCGAGCTGCCGCGTTTACGCGATGATAGCGATGGCTACGGTCCCCGCGGGCGAGATTTTATCGTTCACGTTGATTTTCCGGCAGAAGTCATCCATGCATGGCAAACGCTGAAACATGATGCGGTGCTCATCGAGGCGATGGAAAGTCGCTCGTTACGTTAAAAATTGCCCGTTTGTGAACCACTTGTTTGCAAACGGGCATGACTCCTGACTTTTATTTCTGCCTTTTATTCCTTTTACACTTGTTTTTATGAAGCCCTTCACAGAATTGTCCTTTCACGATGCCGTCTCTCTGATGATTGATGTTAATTAACAATGCATTCACAGAAAACAAACATATAAATCACAGGAGTCGCCCATGTCAGTACCCGTTCAACATCCTATGTATATCGATGGACAGTTTGTTACCTGGCGTGGAGACGCATGGATTGATGTGGTAAACCCTGCTACAGAGGCTGTCATTTCCCGCATACCCGATGGTCAGGCCGAGGATGCCCGTAAGGCAATCGATGCAGCAGAACGTGCACAACCAGAATGGGAAGCGTTGCCTGCTATTGAACGCGCCAGTTGGTTGCGCAAAATCTCCGCCGGGATCCGCGAACGCGCCAGTGAAATCAGTGCGCTGATTGTTGAAGAAGGGGGCAAGATCCAGCAGCTGGCTGAAGTCGAAGTGGCTTTTACTGCCGACTATATCGATTACATGGCGGAGTGGGCACGGCGTTACGAGGGCGAGATTATTCAAAGCGATCGTCCAGGAGAAAATATTCTTTTGTTTAAACGTGCGCTTGGTGTGACTACCGGCATTCTGCCGTGGAACTTCCCGTTCTTCCTCATTGCCCGCAAAATGGCTCCCGCTCTTTTGACCGGTAATACCATCGTCATTAAACCTAGTGAATTTACGCCAACCAATGCGATTGCATTCGCCAAAATCGTCGATGAAATAGGCCTTCCGCGCGGCGTGTTTAACCTTGTACTGGGGCGTGGTGAAACCGTTGGGCAAGAACTGGCGGGTAACCCAAAGGTCGCAATGGTCAGTATGACAGGCAGCGTCTCTGCAGGTGAGAAGATCATGGCGACTGCGGCGAAAAACATCACCAAAGTGTGTCTGGAATTGGGGGGTAAAGCACCAGCTATCGTAATGGACGATGCCGATCTTGAACTGGCAGTCAAAGCCATCGTTGATTCACGCGTCATTAATAGTGGGCAAGTGTGTAACTGTGCAGAACGTATTTATGTACAGAAAGGCATTTATGATCAGTTCGTCAATCGGCTGGGTGAAGCGATGCAGGCGGTTCAATTTGGTAACCCCGCTGAACGCAACGACATTGCGATGGGGCCGTTGATTAACGCCGCGGCGCTGGAAAGGGTTGAGCAAAAAGTGGCGCGCGCAGTAGAAGAAGGGGCGAGAGTGGCGTTGGGTGGCAAAGCGGTAGAGGGGAAAGGATATTATTATCCGCCGACATTGCTGCTGGATGTTCGCCAGGAAATGTCGATTATGCATGAGGAAACCTTTGGCCCGGTTCTGCCGGTGGTCGCATTTGACACGCTGGAAGAGGCTATCTCAATGGCTAATGACAGTGATTACGGCCTGACCTCATCAATCTATACCCAAAATCTGAACGTCGCGATGAAAGCCATTAAAGGGCTGAAGTTTGGTGAAACTTACATCAACCGTGAAAACTTCGAAGCTATGCAAGGCTTCCACGCCGGATGGCGTAAATCCGGTATTGGCGGCGCAGATGGTAAACATGGCCTGCATGAATATCTGCAGACCCAGGTGGTTTATTTACAGTCGTAATGAGTAAAAGAGGCGGAGGTTTTTTCCTCCGCCTGTGCGCGTCAGAGTTTAGCGAATTTTTCGAGGGTGCGAATAAGCTGCGTGACGAAGCCATATTCGTTATCGTACCAGGCGACCGTTTTCACCAGTTGTAAATCGCCCACGGCGGTAATTTCCGTTTGCGTGGCATCAAACACCGAACCGAAATGGCTGCCAATGATATCGGAAGAGACTATTTCTTCATCGGTATAACCAAATGACTCGTTATTGGTGGTTGCTTGTTTAAGTGCGTTATTCACCTCTTCGGCAGTCACTTTTTTTCCGAGAATCGATACCAGTTCAGTGACCGAACCTGTTTTCACCGGCACGCGTTGCGCATGACCTTTCAGTTTGCCGCTCAGTTCCGGGATCACCAGACCAATGGCTTTTGCCGCCCCCGTAGTGTGGGGAATGATATTTTCTGCCGCTGCGCGTGAAGCACGTAAATCTTTACCACGTGGGCCATCCACCAGTGACTGGGTGCCAGTATAGGCATGAATGGTCGTCATCGTGCCGACTTCTATCCCGAAACTGTCATGCAAGGCTTTGGCCATCGGCGCAAGACAGTTAGTTGTGCATGACGCCACGGAAACAATGGTGTCGTTGCCATCCAGAGTGTCGTCATTGACGTTATAAACGATAGTTTTCATTTCACCGGCAGGGGCGGAAATCAACACCTTCTTCGCACCAGCATCAAGATGCGCCTGCGATTTCTCGGCGGAGGTATAAAAGCCAGTACATTCGACAATGATTTCTGCACCTTTCGCTTTCCACGGAATATTTTTAGCCTCTTTTTCGGCGTAAACCGCGATACTTTTCCCATCAACGATAAGTGAATCTTCCGTAAAATCAACGCTCCAGGGGAATGGTCCGTAGTTTGAATCATGTTTCAGCAGGTAGGCGAGAATTTTTGGGGAAGTGAGATCATTAATAGCGACAACGTCTATGTTGCTTTTGACTTCAAGTAATCGACGCAACACCAGTCGACCGATACGACCAAAACCGTTAATACCAACTTTACTCATGGTTTTCTCCTGTCAGGAACATTCGGATGAAAATTGATCCTTTCCAGGCTTAGACCAGGATTGTGGGATGGGCAATCTCCATTCTTACAGTGAAACGTAACGTACTGAAAACGGGTGAACAATATTTAATGAAATTTTGAGAAAAGCCCGTTATGTTAACGGAAAATTATGTTAAAGCAGGAAATGTTATGGAAAATAAATACTCAAGGTTACAAATCAGCATTCACTGGCTGGTCTTTTTGCTGGTTATCGCAGCGTATTGCGCAATGGAGTTTCGTGGTTTCTTCCCACGTAGCGATCGGCCACTCATCAACATGGTTCATGTTTCCTGTGGTATCTCAATTCTCGTGCTGATGGTGGTTCGTCTTTTGTTAAGACTGAAATACCCAACCCCGCCGATTATACCTAAGCCAAAACCGATGATGACGGGACTGGCGCATTTGGGACATTTGGTGATTTATCTCCTGTTTATTGCGCTGCCAGTGATTGGTTTGGTGATGATGTATAACCGGGGCAACCCGTGGTTTGCGTTTGGTTTGACGATGCCTTACGCTTCAGAGGCCAATTTCGAACGGGTTGATAGCTTAAAGTCGTGGCATGAGACGCTGGCGAATCTGGGATATTTTGTGATCGGGTTGCACGCTGCGGCTGCACTGGCACACCACTATTTCTGGAAGGACAACACACTTCTACGCATGATGCCGCGTAAACGTTCCTGAAGGATATTTCAAGAAAACGCCTGTACTAAAACCGACCCGTGGTACAGGCGAAGAATACGGGTCTACATCGGAAGCGCCTATTATATTTATTTGTATGACAAATAAAACCATAATCCTTGCCCATACGTCCATCTGGCTTATTTTTAATCAATTCACCCGATCTTTGATCTCATCAACGGTATCAAAATAAACCAGCGTATAACGTTCAAATCGAACATAAGATTCGATAAACCATGGAGGTTATATGAAAAAACTGGCACTTATTTTGTTTATGGGAACGCTTGTTTCCTTTTATGCCGATGCCGGGCGCAAACCCTGTTCTGGTTCGAAAGGGGGGATCTCACACTGTACGGCAGGCGGCAAATTTGTCTGTAATGATGGTTCTATTAGTGCCTCGAAAAAAACATGCACTAACTGAAGTGTAAAAGGGGTGCCATGAGAAAATGAATCTGCTAGTCAGATGCGCGGGGAAAATCCCCGCGCTTGCCCTTACCTGGACGTGCAGGCCATGAGCGCAGCAACCTCCTTATCACCGTCCCGGAACCGCAGTTCGTAGAGCGTTTGTCGGGTCAGGAGTGTGAATGTCAGAATCGTAATGCAGATAATGAGCAGACACACCACCAGAGGGTTGTGCTTCATAGCCTTTCTCCTTGCCGGATGGCGGGTAAGAGGCTAAGATCTGAATTGCTAGGTTCATTCGTTGGCCTCGGTTGATAGAAATATCGGTCGGGGCCTTCGTCTTTCTGATTCCCGGTTAGCCTGAAAACAGAAAGTCTCAGGCACCCGCAGGCATCCTATGAGGTTTCCTTAGGGACGAAAATAATCACTTCACGAAATTGCGTGCTGTTTTCCAGAATTTTTCGTCATTCGGGTTAGCCAGTTTAGCCATTCGTTACTCTCTTCATTCCAATAGCATTAATTTTCTCTGCAATAATTGTTGTAAAAATGTGACGCAAAGAGGTTTTTGGTCATAAGTAATTACCGTCAAGTGCCGATGACTTTCTATCAGGAGTAAACCTGGACGAGAGACAACGGTAATGAATACAACTCCCTCACAGCGATTAGGTTTTTTGCATCACATCAGACTGGTTCCGTTATTTGCCTGCATTCTTGGCGGTATCTTAGTTCTATTCGCATTAAGTTCTGCTCTGGCTGGCTATTTCCTCTGGCAGGCCGATCGCGATCAGCGTGATGTTACTGCGGAGATTGAGATTCGGACCGGGTTAGCGAACAGTTCAGATTTTTTGCGTTCAGCCCGGATCAATATGATTCAGGCCGGGGCTGCGAGTCGTATTGCGGAAATGGAAGCAATGAAGCGAAATATTGCGCAAGCCGAATCGGAGATTAAACAGTCGCAGCAAGGTTATCGTGCTTATCAGAATCGGCCGGTGAAAACACCTGCTGATGAAGCCCTCGACACTGAATTAAATCAACGCTTTCAGGCTTATATCACGGGTATGCAACCTATGTTGAAATATGCCAAAAATGGCATGTTTGAAGCGATTATTAATCATGAAAGTGAGCAGATCCGACCGCTGGATAATGCTTATACCGATATTTTGAACAAAGCCGTTAAGATACGTAGCACCAGAGCCAACCAACTGGCGGAACTGGCCCATCAGCGCACCCGCCTGGGTGGGATGTTCATGATTGGCGCGTTTGTGCTTGCCCTGGTCATGACGCTGATAACATTTATGGTGATACGTCGGATCGTCATTCGTCCACTGCAACATGCCGCACAACGGATTGAAAAAATCGCTAGTGGCGATCTGACGATGAACGATGAACCGGCGGGTCGTAATGAAATCGGTCGCTTAAATCGTCATTTACAGCAAATGCAGCATTCACTGGGGATGACAGTAGGGACTGTTCGACAGGGTGCGGAAGAGATTTATCGTGGCACCAGCGAAATTTCAGCTGGCAATGCGGACCTGTCATCTCGCACCGAAGAACAAGCGGCGGCTATCGAACAAACTGCCGCTAGCATGGAGCAACTCACTGCGACGGTGAAACAGAATGCGGATAACGCGCATCATGCCAGCAAACTGGCGCAAGAGGCTTCTATTAAAGCCAGCGATGGCGGGCAGACGGTTTCCGGTGTAGTAAAAACGATGGGCGCTATCTCTACAAGTTCGAAGAAAATTTCCGAGATCACCGCCGTCATCAACAGTATTGCTTTCCAGACGAATATTCTGGCACTGAATGCTGCCGTTGAAGCCGCGCGAGCGGGTGAGCAAGGCCGTGGATTTGCCGTTGTCGCCAGCGAAGTACGGACACTCGCAAGCCGCAGCGCCCAAGCGGCGAAAGAGATTGAAGGCTTGATCAGTGAATCAGTCAGGTTAATTGACCTGGGGTCGGATGAGGTGGCAACGGCAGGGAAAACCATGAGCACTATTGTTGATGCCGTCGCGAGTGTCACACATATCATGCAGGAAATCGCCGCCGCCTCGGATGAACAAAGTAGAGGCATAACGCAGGTTAGCCAGGCGATTTCTGAAATGGATAAGGTGACGCAACAGAATGCTTCTCTGGTAGAAGAGGCCTCAGCGGCGGCGGTGTCCCTTGAAGAACAGGCGGCACGATTAACTGAGGCGGTGGATGTATTCCGTCTGCACAAACATTCTGTGTCGGCAGAACCTCGCGGAGCGGGTGAACCAGTTAGTTTCGCTACGGTGTGAAAATGTTCAAGGAGGGATCGACAGATCCCTTCACCTTTCAGAACGGCATTGATTTTCGAATAGCGTTAATCATCAACTGGCAACCAGAAGAGAACGTCGCATCTACGCGGGTCAGTATTCCAATCGGTTCGCCTGCACCATGTCCCGGAACAGGCAGGGCCACCAGCGTGGCATGACGCAGGTCGTCTTTTACAGCGCCAGAAGGGACAAACCACACGTAATCGTATTCAACCGTAAGTTGACGAGATAGCGAAGCAGACAGCGTTTCGATACAACCCGAAGGAATTTTACAGCCCTGGCTCTGCACTAATGCATCTGAATGCTGGCGTGGCGCAGTGCCTTCTGGTGATACAACGACCGGCCATTCCAGCACCCGGCTTAGCGTTACGTTCTCCTGAAGTAGCGGGTGATTAGGGCGGACAACCAGCTTCAACGATTCAAGAAACAGCAGTTCGTAATTAAGCCCGGTCATCAGTTCAGGATCTGACATCCGACCAATGCCGATATCGATTTCCCCGGTTTTTAAACCCGCCAGAATCATAGGGTTACTCATTGTCGCAACTTGCAAGGTCGTCTCTTTTTGTTGCTGATGAAACTGACCTATAACCGAAGGTAATATCCCCAGTGCCGCAGTAGGTAGTGCACCAACCCTGACGACATCATTATTAAGACCTTCTTTACGATGAAGCGACTGTCCGGCAGTGTTGATGGCGTCAAGAACTCTGACTGCATGCGTTAAAAATTGTTCGCCGGGTAAGGTAAGTTGCGCCCCCTGACGACCACGCTCAAACAAGCGAGCGCCAGTCAGCTGCTCCAGTTCATTCAATGTCTTAGAGAGCGCAGGTTGACTCAAATTAAGGGTTTCAGCCGCGCGCCCCAAAGTTCCTTGTTGTGCGACAGCTACGAATGTATGAAGGTGGCGCAAACGGATGCGCTGACTAAACAGACTATTTTTTTCCATAAGCGATGTTAAAAACGAAGCGGTGTCGCTGACAAGTGAAGTTGTTTGATTATGATAACTTGATTGCAAAATATTATTAACAATTAAAGCAATTATGTTACAGCAAAATGGATAATATTGATGTTTTCGCGGCGAGATCACAGTTTGTAAATTCTTCCCGCAAGAGTGAATGCGGTTACCTACACTCCAGATTACTGACCACTGGAGGCAGACACTATGGCGAACAGCATCACGGCGGATGAGATTCGGGAACAGTTTTCGCAGGCAATGTCAGCCATGTACCAGCAAGAAGTTCCGCAATATGGCACGCTGCTGGAACTGGTAGCTGATGTGAATCTGGCTGTGCTGGAAAACAATCCTCAACTGCACGAAAAAATGGTAAATGCAGACGAGCTGGCGCGACTGAATGTTGAACGTCATGGGGCGATTCGCGTTGGGACTGCACAAGAGCTTGCTACTCTTCGGCGGATGTTTGCCATTATGGGGATGTACCCGGTGAGCTATTACGATCTCTCGCAGGCAGGGGTGCCGGTACATTCGACAGCATTTCGGCCCATTGATGATGCTTCTCTGGCGCGTAATCCCTTCCGCGTTTTTACCTCCTTACTCCGCCTTGAGCTTATCGAGAACGAAATTTTGCGCCAGAAAGCGGCGGAGATTCTACGTCAGCGCGATATCTTCACCCCACGTTGTCGACAACTGTTAGAGGAATATGAGCAGCAGGGCGGTTTTAACGAAACACAGGCACAGGAGTTTGTGCAGGAAGCCCTGGAAACGTTTCGCTGGCACCAGTCAGCAACGGTAGATGAAGAAACCTATCGCGCCTTGCACAACGAACATCGGTTGATTGCTGATGTGGTCTGTTTTCCTGGATGCCATATCAACCACCTGACACCACGTACGCTGGATATTGACCGGGTGCAGTCGATGATGCCTGAATGCGGAATTGAACCCAAAATTCTCATCGAGGGGCCGCCGCGCCGCGAGGTACCGATTTTACTACGCCAGACCAGCTTTAAAGCACTGGAAGAGACGGTGTTGTTTGCGGGGCAGAAACAGGGCACGCATACCGCGCGCTTTGGTGAAATTGAGCAGCGTGGCGTGGCATTAACGCCGAAAGGGCGACAACTGTATGATGATCTTCTGCGTAACGCTGGAACCGGGCAGGATAATCTCACTCACCAAATGCATTTACAGGAAACCTTCCGCACTTTTCCTGACAGTGAGTTTTTAATGCG
Source organism: Escherichia sp. WS33 (assembly GCF_046486385.1). Lineage (NCBI taxonomy): Bacteria > Pseudomonadati > Pseudomonadota > Gammaproteobacteria > Enterobacterales > Enterobacteriaceae > Escherichia > Escherichia sp. WS33. Next base: position 59,971 of record NZ_JBJQLJ010000026.1, read on the forward strand.
TCAGCAAGGGCTGGCATGGTTCCGGTACCGTCTGACGCCTTCAGGTGAGGCGCATCGTCAGGCGATTCATCCCGGAGACGATCCACAGCCCTTAATTGAACGTGGTTGGGTCGCGGCGCAACCCATTACCTATGAAGATTTCTTGCCCGTTAGCGCGGCGGGGATCTTCCAGTCAAATCTGGGTAATGAAACGCAGACACGCAGTCACGGTAATGCCAGTCGCGAAGCATTTGAGCAGGCGTTGGGTTGTCCGGTTTTGGATGAGTTCCAGCTTTACCAGGAAGCGGAAGAACGCAGTAAACGTCGCTGTGGTTTGCTTTAAATTCTGACCATCCGCCTTTGCAAAAATTTGCCTGATTTTACAAACGAATCAGGCTCATCCCATCGACATAAAAAAAATGCCGATTTATGCATATTCTCTCAGTTCAACAATTGGATTATTAATAAATATTGTCTAGAGTGAGCGGTCATAAATAAGCACTTTCTTGCCGCTGAAAACGACCAGCGCGGGACCATTCACAACACCAGAAGGACTCACTTTCAGGTATGGATCGTAGACGATTTATTAAAGGTTCAATGGCTATGGCCGCCGTGTGCGGTACCAGCGGCATTGCTTCTCTTTTTTCTCAGGCGGCATTCGCGGCAGATTCTGATATTGCCGACGGGCAAACCCAGCGTTTTGACTTCTCCATTCTACAGTCAATGGCGCACGACTTAGCGCAAACAGCGTGGCGTGGTGCGCCTCGTCCGTTACCTGACACGCTGGCGACAATGACGCCGCAGGCTTATAACAGTATTCAATACGACGCCGAAAAATCGCTCTGGCATAACGTTGAGAACCGTCAACTGGACGCTCAGTTCTTCCATATGGGAATGGGATTCCGTCGCCGCGTTCGTATGTTTTCTGTAGATCCAGCAACACATCTGGCGCGTGAAATTCACTTTCGCCCGGAGTTGTTCAAATACAACGATGCGGGTGTTGATACAAAACAATTAGAAGGGCAAAGCGATCTCGGCTTTGCCGGTTTTCGCGTGTTTAAAGCCCCCGAACTGGCGCGCCGTGATGTAGTATCATTTCTCGGCGCGAGTTATTTCCGCGCCGTTGATGATACATATCAATACGGTTTGTCGGCCCGCGGCCTGGCGATCGACACTTACACCGACAGTAAAGAAGAGTTCCCCGACTTTACCGCCTTCTGGTTTGATACGGTAAAACCGGGGGCAACTACCTTTACCGTTTATGCGTTGCTCGATAGCGCCAGCATTACTGGTGCCTATAAGTTCACTATCCATTGTGAGAAAAGTCAGGTGATTATGGATGTGGAAAATCACCTGTATGCGCGCAAAGACATTAAACAGCTGGGCATTGCGCCGATGACCAGTATGTTCAGCTGCGGTACTAATGAACGTCGGATGTGCGACACCATTCATCCGCAAATTCATGACTCTGATCGTCTGTCCATGTGGCGGGGCAACGGCGAGTGGATTTGCCGTCCGCTGAATAATCCGCAAAAATTGCAGTTCAATGCTTACACCGACAACAACCCGAAAGGGTTTGGTTTATTGCAACTGGATCGTGACTTCTCCCATTATCAGGACATTATGGGCTGGTATAACAAACGCCCAAGTCTGTGGGTGGAACCGCGTAACAAGTGGGGTAAGGGCACCATCGGCCTGATGGAAATCCCAACAACGGGCGAAACGCTGGATAACATTGTCTGCTTCTGGCAGCCAGAAAAAGCTGTAAAGGCGGGTGATGAGTTTGCATTCCAGTATCGTCTGTACTGGAGTGCGCAACCGCCTGTTCATTGCCCATTAGCGCGCGTTATGGCGACGCGTACCGGCATGGGCGGTTTCCCGGAAGGTTGGGCGCCAGGTGAACACTATCCCGAAAAATGGGCGCGTCGTTTTGCCGTCGATTTCGTTGGTGGTGATCTGAAAGCTGCCGCACCAAAAGGCATTGAGCCGGTGATTACGCTTTCCAGTGGGGAAGCGAAGCAAATCGAAATTCTCTATATTGAACCCATTGATGGTTATCGTATTCAGTTTGACTGGTATCCGACTTCGGACTCCACTGATCCGGTCGATATGCGGATGTATCTGCGTTGTCAGGGCGACGCTATCAGTGAAACATGGCTGTATCAGTATTTCCCGCCAGCGCCGGATAAACGTCAGTATGTTGACGACCGCGTGATGAGTTAATCGTTTTTTCTTCGGCACCTTCTTCGGGAGGTGCCGTCTGGTTAAACACGATCCCGCTCGCATTTTTCCCTAAGTTAAATGAGTAATCTGATGGTGTGTATTTCAGATACACCTTGTCAGCCACTAACAGGGAGTGCGTATGTTTCCAGAATATCGAGATTTAATATCCCGTCTGAAAAACGAAAATCCTCGCTTTATGTCCTTGTTCGATAAACACAATAAACTTGATCATGAAATTGCCAGAAAGGAAGGTTCCGACGGTCGAGGGTACAATGCGGAAGTGGTCCGCATGAAAAAACAAAAGCTACAGTTAAAAGATGAGATGCTCAAAATCCTGCAGCAGGAGAGCGTCAAAGAGGTATAAACTTTCCTAAGCCGCCAGCCAGGCGGCTTTTTTAACAACTGCATGGATTGACTGGAGATAAGATGACTGAAACGATAAAAGTAAGCGAATCACTTGAATTACATGCTGTTGCAGAAAATCACGTCACTCCTCTTTATCAGTTAATCTGTAAAAATAAAACCTGGTTACAGCAGTCGCTAAACTGGCCGCAGTTCGTTCAGAGTGAAGAGGACACGCGAAAAACGGTGCAGGGTAATGTGATGTTGCATCAACGCGGCTATGCCAAAATGTTCATGATTTTCAAAGAAGATGAACTTATCGGCGTTATCTCGTTTAATCGTATTGAACCACTGAATAAAACCGCTGAAATAGGCTACTGGCTGGACGAATCTCATCAGGGGCAGGGGATCATTTCTCAGGCGCTGCAGGCATTGATTCATCATTACGCCCAGTCTGGTGAACTTAGACGCTTCGTGATCAAATGTCGGGTGGACAATCCGCAAAGCAACCAGGTCGCTTTGCGCAATGGTTTTATCCTTGAAGGTTGCCTGAAACAGGCTGAGTTCCTGAATGATGCCTATGATGATGTGAACTTATACGCGCGTATTATCGATTCATAATAACCCTGCCAGCGGCGTTCGCGTAATGCGCTCCTCGCCGTTAATGACTTTTGGACCACGGACATGAACCGTGTCGCCATCAAAGGCTTCAACGACGGCGTGGTCGGTTAACTCCACATGGTTTTCAATTATCACCGCACCTGTAATACGGCTCTCACCTTGTATTACAACGTGCTCGTCGAGCAGAATCGGTCCACCACGTACCACGGCATTTCCGCCAATCAAGACATGATGTTTTAACACACAATTACCTTCCACAATGGCATATTCCGCCACCTGCGAACTGTAATGAATCGTTGGAATGGCATCTTCTTCTATGCCAGCTTTCACCTGCGCGTGACCGTAGACTTTAGCGCAATCGCATAGCCAGACGTTGTTCTCTTCATTACCTTCAATACTGGCAAAATCAAAAACTTCGGCACGATGTTCAATAAAAGCATACCGGATGACGGCATCGCCATAAATTTGTGCCTGGTGGACAATACGCGAGGCGCTAACCCTTGCGCGATCATAAATTTGTAGCAGGAGTTGATGGTCAGGCGTTAAGCCTTGTGCTGCGACGATCATAGAATGTTGATTAATTAAGGCGTGACCAAATATTCTACATTGCCCGCAAACCAGTGAGTCATGAATGGTGACACTGTCACTTATATATGCACCCTGGCTGATTTCACTATTATCGATCCAGACATTATCCGTTGCGTAAACCTCTCCCCACAGTACGCTGGTGCCGGTGATGCGCGTATTACCGGAAATCACCGTTCCGCCGAACGCAATAGCATTCTGGTCGTAAATCCAGCAATTTCCTTCCTGTGCTAACACCGTTTCGCGATCGATCCAGCCGCCAGCGGTTCCTGCTATCACATCGTTAAAATCGCTAATGGCGATAATCTGCCGTAATAACACATTTTTTTTAGTGCCATCTTCCTGATAACTAAAGGCTCGCTGTTCTTCACTTAGACGATATTTGCGCATAGCGTTTTCCCACAGGTGACTTACTATAACCGTAGCAAATTCTGCGGCTCTGGCTATGCTCGAGAAAATTCCATAAAATGCATTTCAAATATACTTTATAAATTAAACAAAATGAGTAAGAAGATGCAGAGCGATAAAGTGCTCAATTTGCCGGCAGGCTACTTTGGTATTGTGTTGGGGACGATAGGGATGGGATTTGCCTGGCGCTATGCCAGCCAGGTTTGGCAGGTCAGCCACTGGTTAGGGGATGGGCTGGTGATTCTGGCGATGATCATCTGGGGATTATTAACTAGCGCATTTATTACCCGACTCATACGCTTTCCGCATAGCGTGCTGGCGGAAGTTCGCCATCCAGTGCTGAGCAGTTTTGTGAGTTTGTTTCCGGCAACGACGATGCTGGTGGCGATTGGTTTTGTTCCGTGGTTTCGCCCACTGGCGGTGTGCCTGTTCAGTTTTGGTGTCGTGGTTCAGTTGGCTTATGCCGCCTGGCAAACTGCGGGATTATGGCGCGGATCTCACCCTGAAGAAGCTACCACGCCTGGACTGTATCTGCCGACAGTTGCCAACAACTTTATCAGCGCAATGGCCTGTGGTGCGTTGGGCTACACCGACGCCGGTCTGGTGTTTTTAGGCGCAGGCGTTTTCTCATGGCTAAGCCTTGAACCGGTGATCTTGCAGCGTCTGCGCAGTTCGGGAGAATTACCCACGGCACTGCGGACATCACTCGGCATTCAGCTCGCTCCTGCGCTGGTGGCTTGTAGTGCCTGGCTGAGCGTCAACGGCGGCGAGGGTGACACGCTGGCGAAAATGCTTTTCGGTTATGGACTGCTGCAACTGCTGTTTATGCTACGTCTGATGCCATGGTATCTCTCCCAGCCATTTAATGCTTCATTCTGGAGTTTCTCGTTCGGCGTATCTGCACTGGCAACCACCGGTTTGCATCTGGGGAGTGGCAGCGATAATGGATTTTTCCATACGCTGGCGGTGCCGCTGTTTATCTTTACCAATTTTATTATTGCAATACTGCTCATCCGTACTTTTGCGCTTCTGATGCAGGGAAAATTGTTAGTCAGAACCGAGCGCGCCGTTTTAATGAAAGCAGAGGACAAAGAATGATCATTCGTGACGAAAACTATTTTACTGATAAATATGAATTAACCCGCACACACTCTGAAGTACTGGAAGCGGTGAAAGTGGTTAAACCGGGTAAAACGCTGGATCTGGGCTGTGGCAATGGTCGTAACAGTCTTTACCTGGCAGCCAATGGTTATGATGTTGACGCATGGGATAAAAATGCCATGAGTATCGCCAACGTCGAGCGCATTAAATCCATTGAAAATCTGGATAATTTACACACCCGAGTCGTTGATCTGAATAACCTCACATTTGATAGACAGTACGATTTTATTCTTTCGACTGTGGTACTGATGTTCCTTGAGGCTAAAACCATCCCAGGGCTGATTGTCAATATGCAACGTTGCACTAAACCTGGTGGTTACAACCTGATTGTGGCGGCGATGGATACCGCTGATTATCCATGTACCGTCGGCTTCCCGTTTGCCTTCAAAGAGGGAGAATTACGTCGATATTACGAAGGCTGGGAGAGGGTGAAATACAATGAAGACGTCGGCGAGCTGCACCGCACCGACGCCAACGGTAATCGTATTAAACTGCGTTTCGCCACGATGCTGGCACGTAAAAAATGACCCGCTAAGAATAAGGCGCGTGAAAATTCCCCACGCTGAGATGATTTACTGTTCTTCTTTTCGGTAAGCATATTTTTTATCGAAGGGATGTGAAATTAATCACAGTAGTCGAAGTTTTTTAGCAGCTTAACTTACTGAAATTTAACTACTGATGATTGACTTAGCCCCTTTTTCGGCATTGACTATGTCGTCTGAAAAGGGGCTGAAAAATTTATTTTCACCAACACTTTTTTTGCCACAACACGAAGCGGCGCTTTTTGCTATAACTTAGAAAGTAATATAATCATCTCAGGAAACTATTCATGCGTACCACATCATTTGCGAAAGTTGCAGCTTTATGCGGCTTGTTGGCTCTGTCTGGTTGTGCCTCTAAAATCACCCAGCCAGATAAATATTCTGGTTTTTTAAACAATTACTCTGATTTAAAAGAAACAACCTCAGCAACAGGTAAACCTGTTTTACGTTGGGTAGACCCGAGTTTTGATCAAAGCAAATATGACAGCATCGTCTGGAACCCAATCACTTATTATCCGGTACCAAAACCTTCTACCCAGGTAGGGCAGAAAGTTCTGGATAAAATTTTGAACTATACCAACACCGAAATGAAAGAAGCGATAGCGCAGCGTAAACCACTGGTTACCACCGCTGGGCCGCGTAGTCTGATTTTCCGTGGGGCCATTACCGGTGTAGATACCAGCAAAGAAGGGCTGCAATTCTATGAAGTGGTTCCTGTTGCATTAGTGGTTGCGGGGACGCAAATGGCTACAGGCCACCGTACCATGGATACTCGCCTCTATTTTGAAGGTGAGCTGATTGATGCAGCGACTAATAAACCGGTTATCAAAGTCGTTCGTCAGGGCGAAGGTAAAGACCTGAATAACGAAAGTACGCCAATGGCTTTCGAAAATATTAAACAAGTTATTGATGACATGGCGACCGATGCCACCATGTTTGACGTTAACAAAAAGTAGTTCCAGACGCGCCATCGTTAGATGGCGCTTTTTATCCGGTGCGCCGTAAAACCCCATCCTTCAGGGCGGGGATATAAGGCGCGGTTTTCCACCTGACCAGGTGTTTGCTGTTGTTCAATGTATTGGCGGATGACGGATATTGGCGCACCTCCGCAGCTACTGGCAAAATAGCCAGGACTCCAC
>NZ_JBJQLJ010000027.1:0-65255 GCF_046486385.1 Escherichia sp. WS33
CGTCTGCGTTTCTCCGGTCCTAAGACATCAATCATCTGCTCTCCAATGACTAGTCTAAAAACTAGTATTAAGACTATCACTTATTTAAGTGATATTGGTTGTCTGGAGATTCAGGGGGCCAGTCTAATTTCCATTAGCTGTACAGGTTTGTTGGAGGTCAGGATACGAACATTCATACCACATATATCCATTATTTCCTGCCGACGCTTCATCCTTCCAGAAGTAATAATCCGCTCTACCAGATGCCAAATCATACGTAATTTCACTGGTCACGTCAGGAGCTGCCTGAACGCCAGTGAGCGTGCCAAACAAGCCCAATATCGCTGCAATCAATCGATTTCTCATGGTGCAACCTCCCTTTGCGCCGTCTGAACGTTTCCACGTAATTTAGGCTGTTTCAACTGTGCCTGAACCTGAATCGACTCCGGTAATTGTGAATAAGTCACCACACTACAAGTAACATCTCCGCTGTAACGAATGCTGGCGCGTTTCTTTACAACACTCAGTGGACACTTAAGGAATTGCTGCCCGGAAAGCAGATAGAGCTCTTTTTCGCTGCCGTTAATTTCAAGTGTAAATCCGCCATCTTCAGCTACCAGTAACATGGCGCTGTTCAGCCCCACAATCGGGAATTTTTTCACCGCTGCCGGCAGTAATAAACGACCGATATAGTTGTAGTTAAAGCTGGCAGACACTTCGCGATAGCGCAGCTTGCCAGGCAACAACATTAATTCACGATTCCCTGCACCGTTAATGATGTTTGTTGTCCCCTGCTGATTGCCCTGGCTACTGTCGTTAACCTCAACAAAACCAGACTGAAATCCAGGATAAGGGAACAACACACTGTCACTTTGACCAAGCTGCAAAGTTCGGCTGCCTGCCACCCGCGCTTCGAGTTGCAGATCCTGACTCTCTTCATCCTGTTCAGAGAAGCCTTTCACATCCACCAGTACCGCACCCAGCAAATCGTCTGTACCACTGGCTCCCAAATTAACGCCATAGCGACTGACAGCCAGCGTAGAGCTATAAGTGCCCGTAAAGGCCGAAAGATGATCATGATTCTTACGGTCATAACTATCAGATACGGTAGCGTAGACATTTCCGTATTGCCCATCCCAACGCCCGTTAACCGCGCTGTTTATGGTATCGGTGTTCAGGCCTCCGACGGTTACGCCAAGTTCTTTATGGCTGAATGAATCGTTATAAAAGGTATGCGATAACTGCCATGACGTTTGATCGCCATCCTGTTCGCTATAACGATAATCCGTAGACACATTTGTTGAATGGCTGTTGTTATTGCTATCCATCGTTGGCGTGTCAGATAACGAAAACGATAAGTACAAGCCGTTGTCGTCGTTATCGCCACCGTTGTCATTACGATGGAAAACACCGACTGACGTACTCAAAATCCAGTCACGCATCACAAAAGCGCGGGAAGCGCTAAGTTGTACAGTTTCAGAGATACTTTGCGCTGTTGTCTGGCGAAGATAGTTATTTTCAAAGCTCTGCTGTTTATCCCAACGCAAACTATCATCAGTGTTATTTTGTGTGCGGGTATAACCCAGCATCATATTCCAGCCGACAAAATTCTGTGAAACCGTCGCGGAAATACTTTCATAACAGCTTAAGGCGTTATAGCTCTCTCTGCTGTCGGTTGTACAAGCATCGCCGTCAGAGTTGGTCCGATAAAAGCCCAACGTCGGCCATCCCGGATTACTCCAGTTGGCCTGTTGCATATCACCTTTGCCGCCGTCATCGTTACGGAACACGCTGGCGCTGATTGCAAGATTCCCCACCCCGCCTAAATCTGCCGTCCAGTTATTACCTAACTCGAAAGCACTCACATCATCGGCATTCGCCAGCCCTGCGTAGAGCTCATATTGCGGATGTAATGGCAGGCGTACTCCTAGCTGATAAGCTGAACTTTCATCATCAGAAACCTGTGATGTAGTTTTACCTGCCTGTAAGAACCATTGCGCATTTCCGTCAGTCAGACCGCCGGTTTTGGTAAACGGCACAAGCTCGGTGCGGGTGAGTTGGTTATTTTCGTAGACTTTTAATGCCACGCTGTAGCTGCCAGGCGGAAAGGAACTGGTATCAATAAATTGCGAACCACTATTGAGATAAAACGATCCCAAAAGTTGCTCATTACGATAAGCGTCAACACGAGAATTGCGCGAAAGCAGAACCATTACTGGGGTTCCTTGCTGGCTTTGCGCCTGGTTTAAATAGCTCAGTGTCGACCCGATACGCATCCCATCAATTGCACCGAGTGGCAGAAAGTTAAAGGTAAAGTTCCCGCCTTGTGCATTAAATAGTGTGCGGTTGTCCATGCGACCCGCCTGCACATAATAACGACGTAAAAAATCATAACGATAATAGAGATCGCTGACGTCAGCATTACTGTCACTGACATCATCTGCATCATAACCGTTGAAATTCCAGTGTGCACCAATATAACTATTTTCTGTTATTCCCAGCGCACCGTTTCCCTGAATAGACAACGATTGGTAATCATCCTGTGCCAGAACATTGATGTCTTGCTGATGTATAAAAGCATTAACAGTATTTTTGTCTGGATTTAAATATAATGACTTCGCATCGAAAGCTGAATTCCATTGCGGATTAATAAACAACGTTGCCGAACTTTCTTCATCATTATAGATTATTTCCAGCGTATCGGTATTCAGAAAACCACACCCTGAGTCAGTACGTACATAACCGCAAGCCAATTCACCGTGGCGAGCTAGCGGCTGCGATAATTTTTCTTTCACTATATGCGCGATTTTCTGATCGTCTACATCCAGTTCCAGCTTGTTATATAGACTTGCTGGATCAAGAAATGTTACGGTATCAAGATTAACCATTGCATAATATTTACCGAGACTTTTCCCTGAAAAATAAACCTCGATATACTCCTGCTGTCCCTGAGCAATAACCTCAAACCCTGCGGGAATTTTGGTTAATGTCGCCTCTGCCGGGCTGAGACTCGCCAGGATCAAAAGAGCCAGTAATTTTTTATCCATGGCAATCCTGAAATCCATAACAAATACTAAAACAGTTAAAATAAGGGAGGGCTACCCCTCCCTTTGTTACGTGTTAATTCTGTTATCTGGATTAGATATCCTGAGACAGATAAATGCTTACTACACCACGGTAGATGCCTGTCTCCAGAACACCTTTGGTGGTTTGAGCAAACATCAGGTTTTTAGCCAGAGAACCGTTAGTTAACGCATCGGAAGCAAAGATTTTGGTTGCGGTAAAAGTGGTTGCCGCATCAGCTTTAATTTCTTCACCGCCCCAGGTTACTGTCAGCGGAACAATCTTGCTAGCATCCAGGCTTTGAACCAGTTGCGCCGGGGAAACTAACTGCATTTTTACATCTTTGGTAACGTCGTTAGACCAGATTTTGGTCATCAACTGGTAAGATTGCAGACCCTGCCCCGGCAGATATTGCATTTCTACTGCTTTCGGCAACGCGGTGTTATCGGTCTGTGTCATATCCAGAGCGGCATCAACGTTGGCCGTTACAGTAATATCCTTTTGTACTGCCAATGCGGAGCCTGCAACAGAAAACATCGCTGCGACCAGAAGAGATTTTGCAAATACCTTTTTCATTACTATTCCTTCGTTTATTACAATGATAATTAATGGACCGCCAGTTCAAACTCGCCATTATCTTTGGTGATCCAGTTATTATATTTGACAACGATTTTGTCGTAGCCAGATATGCTTTCAAGATTTCTTTCCTGACCAGGGAAGATGTTTTTATTTACGGTCTGTATCTTACAATTTTCTTTGCTATTATTTTTACAATAAGCGATCGTTAAAATCTTTAAGCGTTGATTCCCTGCATTAACTAATTTTTGGGCAGCATTTACTTCTAACTTAGCAATAGGTTGCTGAGGTGGAACACTAACAACAATCCCCCAAATTAAGTTAACTGTTAACTGCATAGAGAGATCTTTTTTATCTGTGGCAACGTCATCAATACTGGGAACCGCTTCAAATTTAACGCGATAATTTTTCTCTTTTTGCTCTGGTTCCATCGCAACAAAACGTACGGTTTTGCTACTACCGGCTGGTAAAGCGAATTTAGGTGGCATAACAACCAGATGATTTGCATCACCGGATTTAATCTCAACTTCATTTTCCTGAGGCGTCGATGGATTATCGATACGGAATACTGTCGCCTTGATGTACTGAACTTCATTACTTTTAGATATTACGCGAACGTTGCCTTCACCCTGACTATTAATGGAAACAGCCATAGGATAAACAGTCATATTTGACTGTGCCAAAAAAGGAGCGAACACGAATAAAAGCGGCGTAAGCCGTGATAAGAGATTAATTTTCGCCACCATATAAATTTGATCTTACAATATTGTTTCCAAAAAGTTGGTGTATTAGAGATGTAGATTTATTGTAAGTCAATATAAAAAAGCATTTTTAGTTAATATTAAATTTAAAGGCTGGGAATTAACTTACTGAAATTTAGTAGCTTTCACAATGACGATACTTATTTTTTAGGAATTTATAAATATTCACAATATTAATTCAATACATTAATTCAATCACCAAATTTATATATGACCAATGGCATACCCATGAATAAAGTGGTATGATAACTTGGTCCGCATTCCACTCCGGGAGACGCATATGGAAATCACTGAACCACGCCGTTTGTATCAACAACTTGCCGCTGACCTGAAAGAGCGCATCGAACAGGGCGTCTATCTGGTAGGTGATAAACTGCCTGCAGAACGCTTTATTGCCGATGAAAAGAACGTCAGCCGTACGGTAGTTCGTGAAGCCATCATCATGCTGGAAGTTGAAGGCTATGTCGAAGTGCGTAAAGGTTCAGGTATTCATGTGGTTTCCAACCAGCCGCGCCATCAGCAGGCGGCTGACAATAATATGGAATTCGCCAATTACGGTCCGTTTGAGTTGCTTCAGGCTCGCCAGCTCATCGAAAGTAATATTGCCGAGTTCGCGGCAACTCAGGTAACGAAACAAGACATCATGAAACTGATGGCCATTCAGGAACAGGCGCGCGGCGAACAATGCTTCCGTGATTCCGAGTGGGATTTACAGTTCCACATTCAGGTAGCCCTGGCGACGCAGAACTCCGCCCTGGCGGCCATCGTTGAAAAAATGTGGACCCAACGTAGCCATAACCCGTACTGGAAAAAACTGCACGAACACATTGATTCCCGTACCGTCGATAACTGGTGTGATGACCACGATCAAATCCTCAAGGCGCTGATTCGCAAAGATCCTCATGCTGCTAAGCTGGCAATGTGGCAGCACCTGGAAAACACCAAGATCATGTTATTCAACGAAACCAGCGACGACTTCGAGTTCAATGCCGACCGCTATCTGTTCGCCGAAAACCCGGTAGTGCATCTCGATACGGCCACCAGTGGCAGTAAATGAAACTCCTGTCCGACAGGCGCTGCGACGCGCCTGTTTGTCTCGTCGGTAAGCGAAAAGTATAAAGTGTCAGCCTGTGTAAATCCTCTCGCCACCCTCCCCTGCATTCAGCAAAATCAGACTCCACGGACATGTAATTTTGATAACGAACAACGTTGACCTTTGTTACAATTAGATTCAATTTGAATTTATGTTTTTGAATGCTTTCTTATCTCACGATTTAACAGGGAATAGTTCAGGCTGTGTTGATGTATCAAACCCGCAGAACATACCAAAACAGCAATAACATTGCGGTAGTGCATCTTTTAAAACCAGCGTGGCGTTAACCGATTCACCAGGAATAATGAATGGAACTTTTGACCCAATTGCTGCAAGCCCTGTGGGCGCAGGATTTTGAAACCCTGGCCAATCCATCGATGATTGGCATGTTGTATTTTGTCTTGTTTGTAATTTTGTTCCTTGAAAACGGCTTGCTTCCAGCGGCCTTTTTACCGGGCGACAGTTTACTGGTATTGGTCGGCGTGTTGATTGCGAAAGGCGCGATGGGTTACCCGCAAACGATTCTGCTGCTGACCGTTGCCGCCAGCCTCGGCTGCTGGGTCAGCTATATTCAGGGGCGATGGCTGGGCAATACCCGCACCGTACAAAACTGGCTATCTCATTTACCCGCGCATTATCATCAACGCGCACACCATCTTTTTCATAAACACGGTTTATCGGCGCTGTTAATTGGTCGCTTTATTGCGTTTGTCAGAACACTGCTGCCGACGATTGCCGGGTTATCAGGGCTGAATAACGCGCGCTTTCAGTTTTTCAACTGGATGAGCGGTCTGCTGTGGGTATTGATCCTGACAACTCTGGGTTACATGCTCGGCAAAACGCCGGTATTTTTAAAGTACGAGGACCAGCTGATGTCATGCCTGATGCTGCTCCCGGTGGTGCTGCTGGTGTTTGGCCTGGCAGGTTCTCTGGTCGTGTTATGGAAAAAGAAATATGGAAATCGGGGGTAAGGGATGCAAATACCTCGCATGTCGCTTCGCCAGCTAGCCTGGTCCGGCACTGTTTTACTTCTGGTCGGCACGCTGTTGCTGGCCTGGTCCGCGGTTCGCCAGCAAGAGTCTACGCTGGCGATTCGTGCCGTTCATCAAGGCACAACGATGCCAGACGGTTTTTCGATCTGGCATCACCTTGACGCTCATGGCATTCCTTTCAAAAGTATCACCCCCAAAAACGACACTCTGTTAATTACATTTGACTCCAGCGACCAGAGCGCCGCCGCAAAAGCGGTCCTCGACAGAACATTGCCCCATGGCTACATCATTGCGCAGCAGGACAATAACAGTCAGGCTATGCAGTGGCTGACCCGGTTACGGGATAACTCTCATCGCTTCGGATAACTTCCTGTTATCCGAAACATATCACTCACTTTGGTGATTTCACCGTAACTGTCTATGATTAATGAGGCGGTGGTTAACACTACCGCTTCGTTGTCTGGACAATCGTTCCTTTGTAATAGGTCCGAATCACAATGGAAGGTTCAAGAATGAAATACCGCATCGCTTTAGCTGTTTCTCTCTTTGCTCTTAGTGCCGGTAGTTATGCCACTACCCTGTGTCAGGAAAAGGAGCAAAATATCCTTAAGGAGATCAGCTATGCCGAAAAACACCAAAACCAGAATCGTATTGACGGTCTGAATAAAGCCCTGAGTGAAGTCCGGGCCAACTGTTCAGATAGCCAGCTGCGTGCCGATCATCACAAGAAAATCGCAAAGCAGAAAGATGAGGTGGCGGAACGCCAGCAAGATTTAGCCGAGGCGAAGCAAAAAGGCGATGCCGATAAGATTGCCAAACGCGAACGGAAACTGGCAGAAGCGCAGGAAGAGCTGAAAAAGCTGGAAGCGCGCGACTACTAACTCACAATAGTCACTACTTACTCACCTGGAGAAAACTATGTCGAAAGAACACACTACGGAACATCTGCGTGCTGAGTTGAAATCCCTTTCCGATACGCTGGAAGAGGTGCTTAGCTCATCTGGCGAGAAGTCGAAAGAAGAGTTGAGTAAGATTCGTAGCAAAGCGGAGCAGGCACTGAAACAGAGCCGTTATCGCCTGGGTGAAACCGGTGATGCCATCGCCAAACAAACCCGTGTCGCGGCGGCGCGTGCTGATGAGTATGTGCGTGAAAATCCGTGGACCGGCGTGGGAATTGGCGCTGCAATCGGTGTAGTGCTCGGCGTTCTGCTGTCGCGTCGTTAATTATGGCGGACACTCATCACGCGCAAGGGCCCGGTAAAAGCGTTCTGGGCATCGGGCAGCGAATTGTTTCCATCATGGTTGAAATGGTGGAAACACGTCTGCGGCTGGCGGTGGTGGAGCTGGAAGAGGAAAAAGCTAATCTCTTTCAACTTTTACTGATGCTGGGCCTGACGATGCTTTTCGCTGCATTTGGTCTTATGAGCCTGATGGTGCTAATTATTTGGGCGGTTGATCCGCAATATCGCCTGAATGCGATGATTGCCACCACCGTGGTGTTGCTGCTACTGGCACTGATTGGCGGTATCTGGACGTTACGTAAATCGCGTAAATCCACCTTGCTGCGCCATACACGCCATGAGCTGGCAAACGATCGGCAACTGCTCGAGGAGGAGTCCCGTGAGCAGTAAAGTCGAACGTGAACGACGTAAGGCGCAACTGCTTAGCCAGATCCAGCAACAACGGCTGGATCTTTCCGCCAGTCGTCGTGAATGGCTGGAGGCAACAGGCGCTTACGATCGTCGCTGGAATATGCTGCTAAGTCTGCGCTCCTGGGCGCTGGTTGGCAGTAGCGTGATGGCGATCTGGACGATTCGCCATCCTAATATGCTGGTCCGCTGGGCCAGACGCGGTTTTGGCGTATGGAGCGCCTGGCGTCTGGTTAAAACGACCCTCAAGCAGCAACAGCTTCGCGGTTAACTTCCCTCTGGCCGGAGCAATTCCGGCCTTATCCCTCAAATTTTTTGAAGATTTTTGACAGTTTTCCTTGCTAACAATCATCATTCACCACGTTTATGATTCTCTCCATCGACAGCAACGACGCTAATACCGCGCCCTTGCACAAAAAAACAATCAGCAGCCTGAGTGGCGCAGTGGAGAGTATGATGAAAAAATTAGAAGATGTTGGTGTACTGGTAGCGCGCATTTTAATGCCGATTCTGTTTATTACCGCAGGCTGGGGAAAAATCACCGCTTACTCTGGTACCCAACAATATATGGAAGCAATGGGTGTCCCGGGTTTTATGCTGCCGCTGGTGATTCTGCTTGAGTTCGGTGGTGGTCTGGCAATCCTGTTCGGTTTCCTGACTCGCACCACAGCCCTGTTTACTGCGGGCTTTACGCTGCTGACGGCATTTTTATTTCACAGCAACTTTGCTGAAGGCGTCAACTCGCTGATGTTCATGAAAAACCTGACAATTTCTGGCGGATTCCTGCTGCTGGCAATTACCGGTCCGGGCGCGTATAGCATCGACCGCCTGCTGAATAAAAAGTGGTAAGCACGCGCTATACTTAACGATAAAAAACGAGGAGGAAGCTCCTCGTTTTTGCTATTGGAGGAGAGAAAAATGGGTCAACTGATTGACGGCGTCTGGCATGACACCTGGTACGATACCAAATCTACCGGCGGTAAATTTCAACGTTCAGCTTCCGCATTTCGTAACTGGCTCACTGCCGATGGCGCACCTGGCCCCACTGGCACAGGCGGTTTTATCGCAGAGAAAGATCGTTATCATCTCTATATTTCACTCGCCTGCCCGTGGGCGCACCGCACGCTGATCATGCGCAAACTCAAAGGACTGGAACCGTTTATTTCCGTTTCCGTAGTGAACCCGCTGATGCTGGAAAACGGCTGGACCTTTGATGACAGTTTTCCGGGAGCAACCGGAGATACGCTCTATCAACATGAATTTCTGTATCAGCTTTATCTCCACGCCGATCCACACTACAGCGGACGAGTTACTGTTCCCGTGCTGTGGGACAAAAAGAACCACACCATCGTCAGCAACGAATCAGCAGAAATCATCCGCATGTTCAATACCGCGTTTGATGCGCTGGGCGCAAAAGCGGGTGATTACTACCCACCAGCCCTGCAAACGAAAATTGACGAACTTAACGGCTGGATTTATGACACCGTTAACAACGGCGTGTATAAAGCTGGTTTTGCCACCAGCCAGCAAGCCTACGACGAGGCGGTGGCGAAAGTGTTTGAATCGCTGGCGCGACTGGAGCAGATTTTAGGCCAGCATCGTTACCTGACCGGCAACCAGCTAACCGAAGCCGATATTCGCCTGTGGACCACGCTGGTCCGTTTTGATCCAGTGTATGTGACCCACTTCAAGTGTGATAAGCACCGCATCAGCGATTACCTTAATCTGTATGGCTTCCTGCGTGATATCTACCAGATGCCGGGAATTGCCGAAACAGTCAATTTCGATCACATCCGTAATCATTACTTCCGCAGCCATAAGACCATCAACCCTACGGGGATTATTTCAATTGGTCCATGGCAGGATCTCGATGAACCGCATGGACGAGATGTTCGCTTCGGTTAAAAAAAGGCACCTTACGAGGTGCCTCTGATAATTAGCTAAGTGCATGTTGTTCATGTCGGATGCGGCGTGAACGCCTTATCAAACCTACAAAACATTTATATTCAATATGTTGCAATGACCGCGCAGGCCAGATAAGCGTAGCGCATCTGGCGATTTTGCGCTTGTCATCAGTCTTAGCGCGCCTTCACAGCACTTTATTAATTCCTTGAACGAATATTTACTGCCATTTCATTCACGTCTATTCTTAATTTGCTGCTTTAAAAACAAGTGATTGAGCAAAATTGAGGCAAAAATGGACTGGTATCTGAAAGTACTAAAAAATTATGTCGGTTTCCGGGGTCGTGCGCGGCGCAAAGAGTACTGGATGTTTATTCTGGTCAACATCATCTTTACGTTCGTGCTGGGGCTGCTGGATAAAATGTTAGGCTGGCAACGCGCTGGTGGCGAAGGCATCCTGACGACAATCTACGGTATTCTGGTGTTTTTACCGTGGTGGGCAGTTCAGTTCCGCCGCCTGCACGACACCGACCGCTCGGCGTGGTGGGCACTGTTGTTCTTAATCCCGTTTATCGGCTGGCTTATTATCATCGTCTTTAACTGCCAGGCGGGTACGCCAGGCGAAAACCGCTTTGGACCAGATCCGAAACTGGAACCTTAAAACAAATCTGCTCGCCGGATGTCTGACTCATCCGGCTTTTATCATCATGTTGATGAATGAATAATTTACTAATGTTTATTTAAAATATTTCAATGTCGTTATATAAATTACCTATAAAAAACAACCATGTATTTATCTTAAATATCAAAACCTTTATAACATCCGAAAAAGAAAGATACGAATAGCATTTACACAATACCCGGAATAGACTTTCGTCACTTTTAATTAAAGGGATGTTTTTATGCAGTGGTATTTAGCCGTATTAAAAAATTATGTTGGTTTCTCTGGTCGCGCACGTCGTAAAGAGTACTGGATGTTTACTCTGATTAACGCCATCGTCGGCGCTATTATCAATGTCATTCAATTGATTTTAGGTTTAGAGTTTCCATTCCTTTCTCTCATTTACCTGGCAGCAACAATCATTCCGGTCATTGCTCTGTGTGTTCGTCGTCTGCACGATACTGACCGTTCAGGTGCGTGGGCGCTTCTCTATCTGGTACCGATCATTGGCTGGTTAGTTCTGTTTGTATTTGCCTGTTTAGAAGGCAATTCTGGCAGCAATCGTTACGGAAACGATCCTAAGTTTGGTTCAAATTAATCTTAGAATTGGGGCGACATTTCGCCCCTTTTTATTAATAATAACAAATATTATTTTCCGCTAAAAAGTTTGGGAATTTCCCGCAGACACCAGGATTTCGCTTCCCCCATACTGTCACGACGCCAGGCCATAATAATATCGATCTCGCTGGTCGATTCCGGGCTGACGACACGCAACCGCCCTTCCGCAATATCTTTTTCGACCATCGGATACGGCATCGTCGCCACGCCAAGCCCCGCCAGTAATGCCTGACGTTTATCTTCAATCGTGCTCACCGTTAAGCGCGGCTGTTTGTCCAGCAGCTGTACGGTCAACACCGGGCGCTCACGAGCGGTATCCGCTACCGCAATTCCACGATATTTCACGCGCGTCACTTCAGATAACGGTTCCGGCTCCTGATGAATCGGGTGATCAGGCGCGGCAACGTAGACGTTCATTAACGTATAGAGCTTGCGCGAGTTGATCTCCGACGAGGAACGAAAATGCATATCCGGCGCGATAACAATATCCGCCCGCCCCTGCTCCAGTCGTTCCCACGCCCCCGCCAGCACTTCGGTGATGATTGCCAGTTGGGTATTGGCTTTTGCCGCCAGTTTGTCGATTAACGGGAAAAAGGCAGGTGTCGGTACCAGCGCTTCGGTCACAATGGTGAGATGCGTTTCCCAACCGCGCGCGAGGGCTTCCGCATCGGTAGTCAGTTTATCTGCGGCTTCCAGCAAAACGCGCCCTCGCTCCAGCAACATCCTCCCGACATTGGTGAATTTGGTGCGATGGCCCGAGCGGTCAAACAGCACCACATCCAGCTCTTCTTCCAGTTTTTGCATGGTGTAGCTAAGTGCGGAAGGCACGCGTCCCAGCTCATCCGCCGCCGCCGCAAAACTGCCCCGGCGATCGATCGCATCCATAACCCGTAGTGCTTCCAGCGTTAATGCCCTTTCTTTGGCCATTTCGTTCTCATTCAGGAAATTTGAACATACCGGGCAGAATATCTGGCTAACAATGTAGCGTCCAGCCCCTTACCATAAAAGGAAGTAAAGAGAGGTCAAGAATTATGATTACTACCCGAACTGCCAGGCAGTGTGGACAAGCAGACTACGGATGGTTGCAGGCCCGGTATACTTTTTCCTTTGGACACTACTTCGACCCGAAATTGTTAGGCTATGCCTCCCTGCGTGTGCTTAACCAGGAAGTGCTGGCCCCAGGTGCCGCCTTTCAGCCGCGAACCTATCCCAAAGTCGATATTTTAAATGTGATTCTGGATGGAGAAGCAGAGTATCGCGACAGCGAAGGCAATCATGTTCAGGCCAGCGCCGGTGAGGCGTTGCTGCTCTCTACCCAGCCGGGTGTCAGCTACAGCGAACACAATCTCAGCAAAGACAAACCGTTAACACGAATGCAGCTTTGGCTGGACGCCTGCCCGCAGCGAGAGAATCCGCTGATTCAAAAACTGGCGCTTAATATGGGCAAGCAGCAATTAATCGCCTCGCCAGAGGGTACGATGGGAAGCCTGCAATTACGCCAGCAAGTGTGGCTGCACCATATCGTGCTCGACAAAGGCGAAAGTGCGAATTTCCAGTTGCATGGGCCACGCGCGTATTTGCAATCGATTCACGGGAAATTTCATGCGCTTACGCATCATGAAGAGAAAGCGGCGCTGACCTGCGGTGATGGGGCGTTTATTCGTGACGAGGCTAACATTACGCTGGTTGCCGATTCCCCACTGCGCGCTTTGCTGATAGATTTGCCTGTCTAGTTGTTTTTACAGGGAGATGATGATGAGTAAAAAATCGGCCAAAAAGCGCCAGCCAGTGAAGCCCGTGGTGGCGAAAGAACCTGCTCGCACCGCCAAAAATTTTGGCTATGAAGAGATGTTGAGCGAGCTGGAAGCCATCGTCGCGGATGCTGAAACGCGTTTAGCCGAGGATGAAGCTACCGCGTAAAGACAGGTTGCCGGATGCGGCGAAAACGCCTTATCCGGCCTACAAAATCCAACAACATTAACGAATTAAACAACCCGTAGGCCGGATAAGATGCGCCAGCATCGCATCCGGCATCAGGTACAAAACACAACAACATCAACAAGTTGAGCACCCCGTAGGCCGGATAAGGTGCGCCAGCATCGCATCCGGCACGATACCCAAAACCTGGCGTTTATCTGGCCTTGCTCGCCATAATCTCGATAATCTGCCGATCCGTTTGCTGCATCGAATGGCTTGCTAACGCACACAGGTTGGCAATCGACTGCTCAACATCATGCGCCACGATCCCTTCATTGCCGGTCACGGCGGTATCATCCAGCGCCATTAACACCGCTTTCCACGCAGCCGAAGCACTGGTCGAAACCTTCATCGCGCAGCTGTTCGACGCACCATCGCAAATCATGCCGCTGACATCGCCGATCATACTGCTGATCGCCATCGAGATGGTTTCATAACGCCCATCCACCAGCCATGCCATCCCGGCGGCGGCCCCCATTGCTGCGGTCGTTGCGGCACACAGCGCAGACAAACGCGGTAACTGGTTATGGATGTAAATTGCGCTCAAATGAGAAAGCATCAGCGCACGCGCCAGCCGTTCATCATCCGCTCCGAAGTGTTCTGCTACCACCACCACAGGCATTGTTGCGGTGATCCCCTGGTTACCCGAGCCGGAGTTACTCATAGCCGGAAGCGTAGCGCCGCCCATACGCGCATCGGATGCCGCGCTGGTACGAATCACAATGGATGAAGAGAGATCTTTCGCCAGCAAACCGCGCTCGCACTGTTTTTCCAGCGTCGCGCCAATATGCAGCCCCCACTTACCGCTCAAACCTTCCTGCGATAACGCACAATTTAGCTTCGCGGAATCGAGAATAAAGCGGATCGCCGCAAACGGGACTTCATTGACGAACTTCAGGATCTCAGCCAGCGTCGTTCTGGAAAGCACCGTCAGCGGAGACTCTTGCTCGCCCTCTGCCACACACGCCTGCTGGGTAAACACCACACCATTGTGCGTCTCAATATGCACAATGTTGGTATGCCCGCCGACGATGGTGACACACGCCCACTTCTCACCGTTCCAGACTTTGGCGCGTGAGAAGAGGATTTCATTGCAAGGTTCCTGGATCTTAACGGAGACTTTCCCCGCCGCCAGCAGTGCTTTGGCATCGGCAATTGCCTGCGCAGTTGCGTCTTTCAGCACTTCCAGCCCGGCGTTGGCATTTCCACCTAACGCCCCCAGCGCCGCCGCAATCGGCAGCCCCACCATTCCCGTGCCGGGAACGGTGACGCCCAGACCGTTCTTCATCAGATTTGGCGAAACCCAGGCTTCTACACGTTCAACCGGACCTTCCAGTTCTGCCGCAGCAACCGCCGCCGCCAGCGCCAGTGAAATCGGTTCAGTACATCCCAGCGCCGGTTTTACTTCCTCCTGAACGGCGAGGATGTAACGCTGCCATAACGGATTTAAAGTCGAATCAAACATATTAAAAACCTTAAAATTTCAGGTAAATCAAGAAAATGCCAGGAACGGAGAAACACAAAGCAACAAACCAGTGACGATAATCAGGTACAGAGACATCCCTTTGTATTTGTGCAATGCCGGTACTTTGTAAACCAGCCACGCCGGGATCAGGCACCCTACCATGCCGAAAATCGGGCTACAGATAGAGGTGAAGCTCAACACCGGTGCGTTCAGTACGATGGCGCTCCAGGCCAGCAAAATGGCGAAAATCATGATGCCGCGCTGAACAAGATTTTCGTTAATCTTCTCGGCAGGCATCTTGCGACGCAGGATGTTCATTACGATCCCTTGCGTTGCTTCGCGAAAGCCTAAATAGACGCCAAAGAATGCAGTCATGACAGCAAAGATATTGAGAATGACGCTGACCACTTTCACCCACGCTGCGCCGTCACCGCTAATAAACTGTGCGGCAATCGCCAGCGCGGAAATATTCTGCTCATAGGCTTTTACCGCTTCGTCATGTCCCATCGCCAGCGTGAACGACACGGCGTAGAAAAAGACGGTGACAAACAAAATGCCAAACGCGATATTCATTGCCCGCAATGCTTTATGCCGCGCCACTTCAATTGATTTTTCCCGCGAGCGATAAGAGATCACCATCGGGCTTAACGTCTGGATAAACAGAATCGACGTCAGGGTAAACGGCAGCGTAATAATGGCGTTTTTCACCAGCAGCCCCAGCGGCGGTAGCGAACCGACGTTATACAGATGCCACATTCCCACCATCGACACGCCCAGCGCCGCGACCACCAGCAGCTTGGTCAGCACCATGCCGGTCGAAATTTTGAATAACAATTTCTCGCCGCGTGAAGAGATCGCCACCAGAATGCAAATCAGTACCAGACCATAAAAGGGACTGTCTGACAGCAACCCTTCCGTCACGCCGAAGGTATGCAGATAGGAAGCACTATCGTTGGTGATGGCGGTGGAATAGACGAACATCCAAATCACCAGCATTACGAAATAGAGCGCACCTAACAGGATGCCCCAGTTTTTACCTAAATAACCGCTAATGACACTCGGGTAATCTTTACATTCTGGTGATTCTGCCAGCGTATTAATAAACAACCGCTGAAACAGATACATTGCCGGGTAACCAATCACCGATGAGAGCAAAAATACCCACAATCCCATCAAACCGACCTGCACCGGGAGAAAAACAATCCCCGCGCCAATCGCCATCCCGATACTCATAATCACCCAGCCGGTGTCAGTACTGTCGAATTTGATCGCTTCTCGCCACTCGCTCTCACTCATTCCAGCACGACCCGCCGGGGTCGAAGCGTCTGCAATGACGCCTTTATTCGATGCAATTTCCATAATTTCTCGCTCAATATTTTGTAGGGCTTATTATTTTTTTCCGAGCCGCATCAAGGCGATATGCGGTCTACGTTTTTGCAGGCGAGTTATTAGAATAAAGAAATGATACGCGCGAGGTCAGAGAAAATCTTCACAATCAAGACTTTGAAATAACGGAGATGGATAAGAATTTTCTACTAAATTAATCGCAAGAGAATATTCATTCTCTATTTGCGGCAGATCACAAAAAAAAGGTGCACATTTGTGCACCCAAGGATGAAAGCTGACAGCAATGTCAGCCGCAGACCACTTTAATGGCCAGTCCTCCGCGTGATGTTTCGCGGTATTTATCGTTCATATCTTTGCCGGTTTCATACATCGTCTCGATCACTTTATCGAGTGAAACACGCGGTGCCGAGGTGCGGCGCATCGCCATCCGCGC
Organism: Escherichia sp. WS33; assembly: GCF_046486385.1. NCBI lineage: Bacteria > Pseudomonadati > Pseudomonadota > Gammaproteobacteria > Enterobacterales > Enterobacteriaceae > Escherichia > Escherichia sp. WS33. The sequence goes on from NZ_JBJQLJ010000027.1 coordinate 16,517, forward strand.
GGCGTTTACTGCTTTCACGGCATTAATGGCATTACGTTCAATGCACGGGATTTGTACCTGTCCGGCAACCGGATCGCAGGTCAGCCCAAGGTTATGCTCCATCGCGATTTCCGCCGCATTGCATACCTGCGCCGGACTGCCGCCCAGTAGTTCAGTTAACCCTGCCGCCGCCATTGAACAGGCCACGCCAATCTCCCCCTGACAGCCGACCTCCGCGCCAGAGATGGAGGCGTTCATTTTATACAGCGCGCCAATAGCCCCCGCTGCCAGAAAATAGCGGGCAATTGACCGCTCGTTTACCGGACGACGGAACTTATCGTAATAAGCCAGCACTGCCGGAATAATGCCGCACGCACCGTTAGTCGGTGCCGTTACCACGCGCCCGCCAGCTGCGTTTTCTTCACTAACCGCCAGCGCGTACATGTTGATCCAGTCGATGACATTCATCGGATCGTTAGAGATGTTATCGCTAGAAACCAGCTGACGACGCAGCGCTACGGCACGACGCGGCACATTGAGCGGACCAGGCAGCACGCCTTCAGTGTTCATCCCGCGTTCAATACCGTCATGCATCACTTGCCAGATACGGGCAAACCCTGCGTCAATTTCCGCTTTACTGCGCAGCGCTAGCTCGTTGTGCATCATCAGGCCAGATATAGACAGGCCGTTGTAATCACACATTTTCAGCAGTTCACCTGCTGAGTGGAAATCGTAAGGTACGGACGTTTCGACATCGTGCGACAGGCCGAAGTGTTCTTCTTCGACAATAAACCCGCCGCCGACAGAGTAATAGGTTTTACTTAATAGCGCTTCCTGTCCCTTCCAGGCAGTGATCCGCATTCCGTTCTCATGGCGAGGCAACATTTCGGGATGGAAGATAATGTTCTTTGCTACAGGAAAATCAACAATATGCGCACCAGATGCCACTGGCAGCCGCCCGCTGCGCGTTACTAACTCTATAAATGCAGGGATCTCATCAATGACAACATCCTGCGGACTGTTTCCTGCCAGTCCCATGATAATGGCGACATCCGTGGCATGGCCTTTGCCCGTCAGTGACAACGACCCATACAGATCGACCACAATATGGCTCGTCGCGGTTAATAAGCCGCTACTTTCCAGCCGATCAATAAAACTTTTTCCGGCATTCATTGGCCCCACGGTATGCGAACTGGAGGGACCAATCCCAATTTTGAAAATATCGAATGCACTAATCATATCCACACCCTCGGATTGCCGTTCAGTGAAGTGGAGCGGAACGACCTTGCGACCGTCCCGCTCACGAGGCTTTACGCACTACGTACTGCGATAGCTTCAATTTCCAGCTTCACATCTTTCGGCAAACGCGCAACCTGCACACAGCTCCGGGTCGGGTAGGTCGCCTGATGCTCATCGAAGAACTGCTTATAGACTTCATTGATGGTGGCAAAATCATTCAGATCGGTGATGAACACGGTCATCTTGATGATATCGCCCACGCTCAGCCCGGCAGCAACCACGATCGCTTTGACGTTTTCGAGGCTTAAACGCGCCTGATCTTGCACATCAGCCGGGATCTCACCGGTCTGCGGGCAAACCGGAATTTGCCCGGAGGTGAAGACCATGCTGCCTAAATCAACGCCCTGAACATAAGGGCCGATTGCGCCTGGGGCACGTTGCGTTTCGATAATCTTTTTCATACATCCTCCGGCGTCAGAGCGCCTGGGTAAAAGTACGTGAAATAACATCCTGTTGCTGTTCACGGGTCAGTGCGTTGAAGCGCACGGCGTAGCCAGAGACACGGATTGTCAGGTTAGGATATTTTTCCGGGTGCTCGATGGCATCCAGCAGCATTTCCCGATTCATTACGTTGACGTTGAGGTGTTGACCGCCTTCGACATCCGCTTCGTGGTGGAAATACCCATCCAGCAGGCCGACAAGGTTGGTTTTACGTACTGGATCTTCTTTGCCCAGCGCCGCAGGAACGATTGAGAAGGTGTACGAGATCCCATCTTTGGCGTAGGTGAACGGCAGTTTCGCCACCGACGTCAATGAGGCCACGGCACCTTTGCGGTCACGACCATGCATCGGGTTAGCGCCCGGCGCGAACGGTGTTCCGGCGCGACGACCGTCCGGCGTATTACCGGTTTTCTGGCCGTACACCACGTTAGAAGTGATAGTCAGAATCGACTGGGTAGGGACGGCGTTGCGATAGGTTGGCAGCGCTTTAATTTTCTTCATAAAGCGTTCAACCAGGTCGCAGGCAATGCTGTCTACGCGCTCGTCGTTGTTGCCGTACTGCGGATATTCACCGTCGATTTCAAAGTCCACCGCCAGGCCGTTTTCGTCACGGATTGGTTTCACGCGGGCATATTTGATGGCAGACAGGGAGTCCGTCGCCACCGACAGGCCCGCGATGCCGCATGCCATAGTGCGATAGACATCACGATCGTGCAGCGCCATCAGCGAAGCTTCGTAGCTGTACTTGTCGTGCATGTAGTGAATGATATTCAGCGCGCTGATGTACTGCACCGCCAGCCAGTCCATGAAGTGATCGAGGCTGTCCATCACTTTGTCGTAATCCAGCACGTCGTCCATCAGCGGTGCTGTTTTCGGCCCGACCTGAATCTTCAGCTTCTCGTCCACCCCGCCGTTAATTGCGTAGAGCAGCGTTTTCGCCAGGTTAGCGCGTGCACCAAAGAACTGCATTTGCTTACCAATCACCATTGGGCTGACGCAGCAGGCAATCGCGTAATCGTCGCTGTTGAAGTCAGTACGCATCAGATCGTCATTTTCATACTGCAAGGAAGAGGTGACGATCGACACCTGCGCGGCATATTTTTTGAAGGCAATCGGTAATTCTTCCGACCAAAGAATGGTCAGGTTAGGTTCCGGTGCCGGCCCCATAGTGTGCAGGGTGTGCAAATAGCGGAAGGAGTTTTTGGTCACCAGCGTACGACCGTCCAGCCCCATCCCGCCGATCACTTCCGTCGCCCAGATTGGGTCGCCGGAGAACAGCGAATCAAATTCCGGTGTACGCAGGAAGCGTACCATACGGATCTTCATGATGAAGTGATCGATCAGTTCCTGTGCCTGCTGCTCATTGAGTACGCCAGCTTTAAAGTCGCGCTCAATGTAGATATCGAGGAACGATGCCGTGCGGCCCAGCGACATCGCGCCGCCATTTTGCGATTTCACTGCCGCCAGATAAGCGAAGTAGAGCCACTGCACCGCTTCCTGCGCATTCTGCGCCGGGCGAGAGATATCAAAGCCATATTTCGCCGCCATTTCCTGAATCTGCAACAGCGCATGACGATGCTCTGCCAGCTCCTCACGCAGACGGATGGTGGCTTCCAGATCCTCGCCTTTTTCCAGACGAGACTGGAGATCGGCAAATTGCAGTTCGCGTTCACGTACCAGATAACTGATGCCATACAGCGCTACGCGGCGATAGTCACCGATAATGCGCCCACGGCCATAGCCATCTGGTAAACCGGTCAGCACGCCAGATTTACGGCAGCGCAGCATATCCGGTGAGTAAACATCAAATACGCCCTGGTTATGGGTTTTACGCAGATCGGTAAACAGATATTCAAATTCACTGTCCATTTCTCGGCCATAGGCGTGGAATGAACTTTTAATCATATTAATGCCACCGAACGGGTGTAGCGCACGTTTCAACGGCGCATCCGTTTGCAGGCCAACAATTTTTTCCAGCGGCTGGTTAATATATCCCGCATCATGAGCGGTAATTGTGGTGGCAATATTGGTATCGAAATCAACCGGCGCGTGGGTTGCATTTTCGATACGGATGCCTTCCATTACTTTTTCCCACAATTCCGTGGTGGCAGGCGTCGCTTCGGCGAGGAAAGATTCATCGCCTTCATACGGTGTATAGTTATGTTGAATAAAATCGCGGACATTAATTTCGTTTTTCCAGTCCGTACCTTTAAAGCCAAGCCATGCGTCGGCGTACAGCTTATCGCTGGTATCAATATCTACCTTCATGAAAAATAATCTCTCTACAATACTTCAACTAAATTATGCAAATTCTGCGGGCGCGTTAACTTTGCCTAAATGAATGGCATCCAAAGCAATCATTTTTTCTTCGTTAGTCGGAATAACGGCACAAATGACACGCGCATTTTCACTGGAAACAATTCGCTCACCACAGGAGTTAGAGCGATTATTCATTTCTGTATCAATCTCTACGCCTAATACAGCCAAATGTTCCATGACCAGACGACGAATTAAGCTTGAATTCTCTCCTATTCCGCCGGTGAATATAATTCCATCCAGGCGACGTAATGAAGCTGCGTGTCCGGCAATATGACGGGCAATTCGGTGAACAAAGGTTTTAATTGCCAGTTGCGCGCGTTCGTGACCTTCATGCCAGGCTTTTTCCAGAACACGTAAATCCGAAGAAAGACCGGAAATACCTAATAATCCCGACTCTTTATTCACTACGCGTTCCAGGTCACCCAGGCTCTGGTTGGTTTGGCTGGCGACCCAGGACATCGCACCAAAGTCGACATCGCCACTGCGGGTACCCATCATCAAGCCTTCCAGCGGCGTCATTCCCATTGAAGTATCAACACTCTGACCGTTGCGAACCGCGCAGATTGACGCGCCATTGCCAAGATGCGCCACAACCAGGCCGGAGTCATCTTCCGCCAGATTCAGCAGCGAATGTGCGCGCTGGGAAACATAGCGGTGCGACGTGCCGTGGAAACCATAACGGCGTACACCTAACTCTTCATAATATTTCCACGGCAGGCCGTATAAATAAGCTTCCGGAGCCATCGTCTGGTGGAAACTGGTATCAAATACCGCCACCTGAGTTACGCCCGGAAATAATTGCTGCGCCGATTCAATACCACTTAAATTGGCGTAATTATGCAGGGGTGCCAGTGGAGAAACGCGACGGATATTATCAATGACTTCATCGGTAATAATGGCGGACTCGGTAAAAATACTGCCGCCGTGAGCGATGCGGTGGCCAATTAAGGCCACACTGTCATTTAAATTCCGTTTTTCCAGTTCAAATGCAATTGCCTTCAATGCACCTTCGTAGCTGTGGTGAGCCAGCGGTGCTGGCTCTCCCCCATTTACGGATAAGAATGCATTTTCCGAGTTAATACCGTCGGCAATACCTGACATTAATACTTCACAGTCGCTGGCATCGAGTACGGAAAACTTAATCGAAGACGAACCACAGTTAATAACCAAAACAACCGGAAATTCATTCATCTCTTTTCTCATCCTGAGTTACGGATTAAAACAGTTTGTATACGATGTTCAGGATGGTCAGCAGACCAATCACGGTAACAAACACGTTATCCAGACGACCACGGTATTTCGCCAGAGACGGCGCTTTACGGATGGCATACATCGGCAACAGGCACAGCAGGGATGCGATAATCGGTGCGCCCATGGCTTCAATAAGGTCGAGGATGTTCGGGTTGGCGTAGGCAACAACCCAGGTGGAGCCCATGATGAAGATCATGCTGATAGTGTTCAGTTTACCCAGCGACACTTTAGTTTTGTCGCCTTTATAACCGAACTTCAGAATCAGACCATTCAAGCCTTCCAGCGTCCCCAGATAGTGACCGAAGAAAGATTTGAAGATAGCCACGAGTGCGATGATGGAAGCCGCATATTCCAGTGTAATCGCGAACGTTGTTTTGGTACCGGTCATGGACGCAAAGTGGTTAGCCAGATAAGAAAGCACTGGAATATTCTGCGCTTTGGCTTCCGCCATGTTGGCCGGAGACAGCGTAAACAGGCAGCTAAAGGCAAAGAACATCACCACTGCAACCATCAGCATGCTGGCACGAGAAATGATTTGGGAACATTTACGTTCGGTGAAGTCGCGACCGAAGTCTTTCTCATACTCTTCACGTTTAGAAACCACGAAGGAAGAGACGATTGGCGAGAAGTTAAAGGAGAAAACCATGATGGAAATCCCCAGCCAGACAGTGATCAGGATACCGTCATGACCGGTTAACGACAGCGAACCGAGGTCAACCTGGTCGATAACTGCAGAGTTCCAGTAAGGGATCAGCGACAGAGAAATCAGCACCAGGCTGGCGATAAACGGCCATACCAGGTAGCTCATCACTTTAACCATCAGATCCTTACCAAACCAGATGACGAAAGCCATCAGCAGCAACAGGAACAGCGCCACAAAGCCGCGATTCAGCGGTGCAAATCCGAGCTGGTTTTCCCAGAACGTCATAAAGGTATTGGTAATAGTAACGCCATAAATCCACAGCAGTGGGCAAATCGCGAAGAAGTACAGGAACGTGATAACCACGCCGCCAGTTTTACCAAAATGCTCTTCCACCGTTTCCGTAATGTTGCCGGAAGGGTTAGAGCCAGAAAGACACAGACGCGCCAGCGCCCGGTGGCAATAAAATGCGATGGGGTATGCCAATACCAACATCAGAAGAATCGGGATCAGTCCGCCAAAACCTGCGCGGATAGGGAAGAACAGCACCCCGGCGCCGATTGCCGTACCAAACAAGCCTAACGTCCATGTGGTATCTGATTTACGCCAGGACGATTGTTTTGTCTGGCTGGATACAATGCTATCTGAAGTACTCATATCCTATCCTCAACGAATTAATTAAGCGTCAACGAAACCGGTGATTTGAGAGACGCGAGAAAGATCGATATTGCCGCCGGAAATAATACTGACGGTTTTTCTGTTTTGAATATATTGGTCTAATTTACCGCTTAATAATGCAGCACATGCCAGAGCGCCTGCGCCTTCGGTGACGACTTTATTGCGCTGAATTAAGGCAATCATACTGTTTCTGATTTCGTCTTCGCTGACCAGCACGATGTCATCGACTAATTCACGAACGATTTCGTAAGTTAAATTACCCGGGCGGGAGACATCACAACCATCCGCCAGGGTGCCGGTAGTTCGGTGCGTGGTTATTTCTCCGGAGTGGAAAGAAGCCGCCATGCCGTGAACGTTTTCTGACTGTACGCCAATAACACGAATGGTCGGGTTAATAGATTTAATTGCCACCGCAATACCAGCAATTAAACCACCACCACCAATTGGCACAATCACGTTATCGACATCATAGAGATCTTCCATAATTTCCAGACCAATCGTTCCCTGGCCAGCAATCACTTTCGGATCATCGTAAGGTGGGATAAAAATACGACCTTCCATTTCGACAATTTCGCTCACTTTAGCGATAGTGTCGTTGAAATTATCACCATGCAGAACGACTTCTGCGGAGTAGTCGCACGTTGCCGCTACTTTGGATTTTGGCGCACCTTTTGGCATCACCACTTTACCGTCGATACCCAGCATCGCGCAGGAGAGCGAAACCCCTTGCGCATGGTTGCCCGCAGAACAGGCCACTACACCTTTACGTTTTTCCGCATCAGTCAGTGAACTTAATTTATTAAATGCGCCACGAATTTTAAATGAACCCGTACGCTGCATATTTTCAAACTTCAGGAATATTTCACCTTTGCAACGTTCACTAAAATAGTTTGAGCGAGGCATGCCTGTTTTATAAATTCGCCCAGCCAGTCGTTGTTTCGCTTCAATAATGTCATCAATAGCAACCGGCAGATCGTATGTAATATGCATTATAAAACCTCTTCGCCTGAATTAAATATGTAGGTAACCGTAACCGACACCTGCAAAACAGACAGGTGGATTATTTATGTTTAAATAAAAACAAATAACTAACCAACTTCTATTAATTGCCTTCGTCTACACCCATTATAAGATGAATACTCTTTGGCTAATTCCACCAAAACCGATGCTGCTTTTTTAATACGATAATTTTTCGACCATACCGCGGCATATTGTGCCACAGGTAATGTTTCTTCAACCGGAATAGTAATAAATTGATTTGAACCAAAAGGTGACGTCATATCACAAGGAATTACAGTTAAGAAATCAGCATTGAGAACAAGATTATAAATTGTCACGACTGAGTCGGTTTTAACGATGTTTTCAATACTGATGCCATTTCTTTGTAACGTAGTAAGAAGCTCGCTGTAGTACCCCATATTGGTTTGTGGCAACACCCACTGTTCGTTCTTCAACGACTCCAGCGTGGTGGTGCCGGTGCATGTTCGGGACTTACTGGCTACCAGCACAAACTCGGACTCGAACAGCGGCTCAACATGTAAATCCTGAAGCTTCATTTCTGCACTTAACGTACCAATCGCAAAATCCAGTCGACCGTCGCGGATTGCCGGTAAGAACGAAGACAGTTGCGCTTCATACATAGAAACCTGCGCTTTCGGGAACACCTCTTTGAACTTGTTGATCATCCCTGACATAAAAGTAAAACCAATCAATGAAGGAAAACCAAATGAGACTTCCACCACCGCCTCAGAAGACATACCGCTTATCTCATTAACCATATTTTTCATTTCACGGGTAATGGATTCGGAACGGGAGAGTAACAATTGACCGGCAGGTGTTAATGTTACACCGGTATTTTTCCGCACCACTAATTCCACACCAAAATAATCTTCAATATCGTTAATGATTTTACTGACGGCTGGTTGAGTTAACCCTAATTCTTTTGCAGCCGAGCCGATAGAGCCACTTCTAATGACTTCCTGAAAGACTACCAGGTGCTGCGTTTTCGGAAGAAGAATAGTGCTCATAACGACCTACGTTAATTACCTCATTGACGGCATGAAGTGTATCAAAATGAAATGAACAGGATATGTGCGACCACTCACAAATTAACTTTCAATACTTTCCATGGTATCGTTACGCAAATTAAATACCTTTAAATATCAACAAGTTAAAGTATAAAAATCAGCATAAACCCTGATTTTTGTCAAAAAAAATGACGGGGATAACCATATTTTATGGCGATAACATCATTCGTTATGTGGTTAATATAAAAAAGGGGCTGAGACCATATTTCAAGCAATTACCGGATAATTACCAGGCAAAATTTGAGTTAAATTTAATGAGCAAGTTCTCAAATTTTATTATAAATAAACCATTTTCAGCGATAAATACTGCGGCACGTCACATTTTTTCACGCTATTTGTTGGAGAACAAACATTTATTTTATCAATATTTTAAAATTTCGAATACAGGTATTGATCATCTCGAACAATTGATTAACGTCAACTTTTTCTCTTCTGACAGGACGTCATTTTGTGAATGCAATCGTTTTCCATAAATTCTTCTCCCCTCATAGGCGACGAATAGCATTTTGTGTTGAGGATCACAAAACGAATAATTGCTGGTCGCCGCGATAAGGTCAGACGAAGTCAACAAGGGGGATTTTCACTGTGCTTTACATCAGCGTAGGACACAGAATGTTGCTTCGTTTACTGTAACGCCGGGTAAATGAGCGTTTTTTGATAGTGCGTAAGTGTCGTGCGAGGAAAATAAGCATCTATTATTGTTTGTCATGACGACAAGGCAGGCATCAATGAAAGGCTTCCCAATTGCACATATTTTTCACCCTTCAATCCCGCCAATGCACGCAGTGGTTAACAATCACAATAGAAATATTGATTATTGGACGGTAAAAAGAAAGTTTGCAGAAATTGTCTCCACCAATGACGTTAATAAAATTTACAGTATAAGTAATGAACTGCGGAGAGTATTATCTGCAATTACTGCATTGAATTTCTATCAAGGCGATGTTCCTTCTGTCATGATCCGAATCCAACCGGAAAATATGAGTCCATTCATCATAGATATTTCTACAGGAGAACATGATGATTATATCATACAAACATTAGATGTAGGCACTTTTGCACCTTTTGGTGAACAATGTACTTGCTCAGCCGTCAATAAAAAAGAGCTGGAATGTATTAAGGAGACGATTTCTAAGTATTGCGCAAAGTTCACCCAAAAAGAAGCCATCTTAACACCCCCTACGCACTTTAATAAAACCTGCATTACTTCAGATTATTGGCAAATTCTCTTTTTTTCACCCGATCATTTTAATAATGATTTTTATTGATTATTTATAAAGGATAAAATAATGTCCCCTGTTTCATCAATTGGTAATGATATTAGTAGTGATTTAGTCCGTCGAAAAATGAATGACCTTCCTGAAAGCCCCATAGGAAATAACCTCGAAGCACTAGCACCAGGTATAGAAAAACTAAAACAGACCTCTATTCAAATGGTCACTTTACTTAACGCGTTACAACCAGGTGGAAAATGCATTATCACTGGTGATTTTCAAAAAGAATTAGCGTACTTACAAAATGTAATTCTTTATAATGACTCGTCTCTTCGTCTGGATTTTTTAGGTTATAACGCCCAAATTATTCAACGTTCGGACAATACCTGCGAACTTACCATTAATGAACCGTTAAAAAACCAGGAAATATCTACAGGCAATATCAATGTTAATTGCCCATTAAAAGATATTTACAATGAAATCAGGAGGTTGAACGTAATCTTTAGTTGTGGGACTGGAGATATAGTTGATCTATCCTCTCTGGACTTACGTAATGTCGATTTAGATTATTATGATTTCACAGATAAACATATGGCTAATACTATTTTAAATCCTTTTAAATTGGATTCAACAAATTTTACTAATGCCAACATGTTTCAGGTTAATTTTGTTAGTTCAACACAAAACGTCACAATCTCCTGGGGTTATTTACTAAAAATAACGCCTGTTTTAATAAGCATTAGCGATATGTATTCTGAAGAAAAAATCAAGTTTGTCGAAAGTTGTTTAAATGAGCTTGGAGACATTACCGAAGAACAATTAAAGATTATGAGATTTGCAATTATAAAGTCTATACCAAGGGCAACTCTTACAGATAAATTAGAAAATGAATTAACAAAAGAAATATATAAAAGCTCATCGAAAATTAACAATTACTTGAACAGAATTAAATTACCAGAGATGAAAGGATTCTCATCAGAAAAAATAGATTATTACATCGATATAATCATTAAAGATTATGAAAGCGTCAAAGAAAATGCTTATCTTATCGATCCAAAAATTAATTACAATACAGATTTAAACATAGAGGATTCTAGCTCAGAAGAATTCCTTTCAGATAATATACTCGAGAAAGACGAAAATTCTCCTGACAATTGCTTTGAGGTTGTAAAATATAACACATATGAAGCATATAACTCAGAGAATCAATATTTTACCAGAGAGGACTATACGTATAATTACGACCTTTTAAATGCAATATAGACTTAATAACTTCTTACAAAGTCTATTATTAATACCGTAGATATTTATTCATCTTACCCTGTGCACCAAAAGCAAAAACTCACTGACGCGGGTTTGAAACTGATGGCAACCGCAAAAATGCCTGATGCGCTACGCTTATCAGGCCTACGCCATCTCTGCAATATATTGAATTTGCGTGCTTTTGTAGGCAGGATAAGGCGTTCACGCCGCATCCGGCATGAATAAAGCGCACTCAACAATCTGAAACCCGCCGGAACGGTTTATTACGTACATCAGGTGAAACTGACCGATAAGCCGCTTTCTTTTGGGTATAGTGTCGTGGACAGTCATTCATCTTTCTGCCCCTCCAAAAGCAAAAACCCGCCGAAGCGGGTTTTTACGTAAATCAGGTGAAACTGACCGATAAGCCGCTTTCTTTTGGGTATAGCGTCGTGGACAGTCATTCATCTTTCTGCCCCTCCAAAAGCAAAAACCCGCCGAAGCGGTTTTTTACGTAAACCAGGTGAAACTGACCGATAAGCCGCTTTCTTTTGGGTATAGTGTCGTGGACAGTCATTCATCTTTCTGCCCCTCCAAAAGCAAAAACCCGCCGAAGCGGTTTTTTACGTAAACCAGGTGAAACTGACCGATAAGCCGCTTTCTTTTGGGTATAGCGTCGTGGACAGTCATTCATCTTTCCGCTCCTCCAAAAGCAAAAACCCGCCGAAGCGGGTTTTTACGTAAATCAGGTGAAACTGACCGATAAGCCGGGTTCTGTCGTGGACAGTCATTCATCTAGGCCAGCAATCGCTCACTGGCTCAAGCAGCCTACCCGGGTTCAGTACGGGCCGTACCTTATGAACCCCTATTTGGCCTTGCTCCGGGTGGAGTTTACCGTGCCACGGACTGTTACCAGCCGCGCGGTGCGCTCTTACCGCACCCTTTCACCCTTACCTGATCCCGCTTGCGCGGGCCATCGGCGGTTTGCTCTCTGTTGCACTGGTCGTGGGTTTCCCCCCCAGGCGTTACCTGGCACCCTGCCCTATGGAGCCCGGACTTTCCTCCCCTCCGCCCGTCTCCCCCGAAGAGGACGACGACGAAGCGGCGACTGTCTGGTCAGCTTCGGCGCGCAGTATAGAGGGTTTGCGCGCCCTTGTCACCCCGCGTTGCGCATTCCAATCGCCAGTGTCGCGGCGATATTACGTGAAGCACGGCAGATATTGTCATAAGCCCCGCGGAATGCTTCGTCCAACGTACCTATGCTGGTCAATACGCTGAAGACCGCATCGATGCCATGCTGATGTACAACGCCAACATCATCGGTCAGGCTACCCGCAATGCCAATCACCGGTTTATGGTACTTCTTCGCCACGTTTGCAACGCCAATCGGTACCTTGCCGTGAATACTCTGGCTGTCAATACGCCCTTCACCGGTGATCACCAGCGTACAATCGTGAATATGTTCCTCCAGATTCAGCGCCGTAGTGACGATTTCAATACCACTTTTCAGTTCCGCACCAAGAAACGCCATCAGCGCCGCACCCATACCGCCCGCAGCTCCTGCGCCGGGGACATCTTTCACATCAACATGCAGCGCTTTTTTAATGACATCGGCATAGTGAGAGAGGTTATTGTCCAGCTCAACAATCATCGCTTCACTGGCTCCCTTTTGTGGGCCAAAGATGCGCGATGCGCCGTTATCGCCCACCAGCGGATTGGTGACATCACAAGCGACGCGAATGACGCAATCTTTTAAGCGCGGATCGAGGCCGGAAATATCAATATCATTCAGAGTATTAAGACTACCGCCGCCAAAACCAATTTCATTGCCGTTGGCGTCGCATAATTTCGCCCCCAGCGCCTGTACCATGCCTGCGCCGCCATCATTTGTAGCGCTACCGCCAATGCCGATAATAATGTTTGTCGCGCCGCTCTCCAGCGCCTGCAGGATTAACTCGCCTGTGCCGCGTGAAGTGGTCACGAGTGGATCGCGTTTTTCCGCAGGTACCAGCTCCAGCCCACTGGCCGCCGCCATTTCAATAAACGCGGTTTTGCCATCGCCGGAGATCCCCCAACTGGCATTCACTTTCTCGCCCAGCGGCCCTGTAACCCAGGCGTGACGTTCAGAACCCTGGGTGGCTGCAATCATCGCTTCCACCGTTCCTTCGCCACCGTCGGCAACCGGAATAGAAACGTACTGTGCATCAGGAAAAATTTCCCGAAATCCTTTTTCTATCGCCTGCGCAACCTCGCTGGCAGATAAACTTTCTTTATAAGAGTCTGGGGCGATTACGATTTTCATACCTATGCCTGTTACCACATGACGCCGGAGGGCGTTTCTCTTATTCGGCCTGGATTCCAGGCCCGGATTGCAATACGCCATCCGGGCACGACGTCATTAACGAGTAACTTCGACTTTCGCCAGTTTTTCGTAGTAGCACGCCAGGGCGCTATGATCCGCCGTTCCTAAACCATCTGCTCGCAGTGCCTGCATCATCTCCATAACCGCAGCTGTGAGCGGCAGTTGCGCGCCGACGCCGTGGGAAGTATCCAGCGCATTTGCCAGATCCTTAATATGCAGATCAATACGGAAGCCCGGCTTGAAGTTGCGGTCCATCACCATCGGCGCTTTGGCATCCAGCACGGTACTGCCCGCCAGTCCACCGCGAATTGCCTGATACACCAGGTCCGGGTTAACGCCCGCTTTGGTTGCCAGCGTTAGCGCTTCTGACATCGCGGCAATATTCAGCGCCACAATGACCTGATTTGCCAGTTTGGTGACGTTACCTGCACCGATTTCCCCGGTATGCACCACGGAACCCGCCATCGCTTTCATCAAATCATAGTATTTGTCGAAAATAGCCTTGTCGCCGCCCACCATCACTGACAGCGTACCGTCGATGGCTTTCGGTTCACCGCCGCTCACCGGAGCATCCAGCATATCAATGCCTTTCGCTTTCAGCGCTTCGCTGATTTCACGGCTTGCCAGCGGTGCGATAGAACTCATATCGATCAATACCGTACCTGGCTTCGCGCCTTCAATAATGCCATTCTCACCCAGCGCCACCTCTTTCACATGAGGGGAGTTTGGCAGCATGGTTATGATGACGTCGCACTGTTCAGCGATCGCTTTAGCCGTAGACGCTGTTTCTGCACCTGCAGCAATCACGTCAGCAATAGCTTCTGGGTTACGGTCAGCAACCACCAGCGAGTAACCTGCTTTCAGAAGGTTTTTACTCATTGGTTTACCCATAATCCCCAGGCCAATAAAACCAACTTTCATAGTCATATCAATCATCTCTCTTGTTGCGGTGGTGGTTATTTTTTAAAGGTATCAGCCAGTTTCTGAGTGGCAGAGCGGAAGACGCCAAGATCGCTGCCGACAGCCACAAACGTCGCGCCCCATTCCAGATAACGACGCGCATCGGCTTCGACCGGCGCGAGAATACCGCTGGGTTTGCCGTGCGCACTGGCACGGTTAAAAATGTGCTGAATTGCTTTTTGTACATCCGGGTGCGAGGCATTGCCGAGATGGCCTAATGCCGCAGCCAGATCGCTGGGGCCGACGAAGATACCGTCTACACCTTCGGTAGCGGCAATGGCATCGACGTTATCTACGCCCTGCTGACTTTCTATCTGGACCAGAATGGTGATGTTCTTGTTCGACTGAGCGAAATAATCCGCCACGGTGCCAAACATATTGGCGCGGTGAGAAACGGAGACGCCGCGAATGCCTTCCGGTGGGTAACGGGTTGATGCCACCGCCTGCTCTGCTTCCTCTTTTGTTTCTACAAAAGGAATCAGGAAGTTATAGAAACCGATATCCAGAAGACGCTTAATAATTACCGGCTCGTTGGTCGGCACTCGCACTACTGGCGCGCTGGCGCTGCCTTTCAGGGCCATTAACTGCGGAATAAACGTGGAGATATCGTTTGGCGCATGTTCGCCATCCAGCACCAGCCAGTCAAACCCAGCCAAACCAAGAACTTCAGTGCTAATCGGGTTAGAGAGTGCTGACCAGCAACCAATTTGTACCTGTTTCGCAGCCAGTGCGGCTTTGAATTTATTCGGGAAAACATCGTTATTCATCGCTTATACCTTTGCTTATTTCTGCAATTCCATACGTTTAATGTCGCCAACTACGAAGAGGTAGCAGACCATCGCCATCAGCGCTGAACATCCCACGAAAACCAGTGCTGCATTGAAGGAGTGCAGTTCACTTACCAGGTAGCCAATCACCAGTGGAGTGACAATGGAGGCAACATTGCCAAAGACGTTAAAGACGCCGCCACAGAGGCCAACAATCTCTTTCGGCGCGGTGTCAGAAATCACCGGCCAGCCCAGAGCACCAAATCCTTTGCCAAAAAAAGCCAGCGCCATCAGCATGACCACCAGCGTGGTGTTGTTGGTGTAGTTACATAAGATGATGGTGGAAGCCAGCAACATTCCCAGCACAATCGGTAGCTTACGTGCCAGGGTCAGGGATAAACCGCGTTTGATCAGATAATCCGAGAAGACACCTCCCAGCACGCCGCCCGCAAAACCACACAGTGCCGGAATCGAGGCGACCAGACCCACTTTCAGAATCGACATGCCTTTTTCCTGCACCAGATAAATCGGGAACCAGGTGAGGAAGAACCAGGTGATGGTGTTGATAAAATATTGTCCGAAAAATACGCCCAACATCATGCGGTTAGAGAGCAATTGCTTGATGTAATGCAGTTTGGGACCGCTTGCTGCCGCGCTGCCCGGCTTTTTGTGGTCCATATCGACCACCGCGCCATTTTCAGAGATAAACTTCAGCTCTTCCGCAGACATACGTGGGTGATCTGTCGGGTTATGAATCAATTTGATCCACAGCGCCGTCAGCACAAAACCAATCACCCCCATAACGGTAAAGACGTGCTCCCAGCCCCAGGCGAAAGTCAGCCAGCCAAGCAGAGGCGAAAAGAGCGCCAGCGAGAAATATTGCGCCGAGTTAAAGATGGCGGAGGCAGTACCACGTTCTTTCGTCGGGAACCAGGCGGCGACAATACGGGCGTTCGCCGGGAATGATGGCGCTTCCGAGAAGCCGAGCATAAAGCGCATAAAGAACATGGAGATCCCTGCCCAGGCCAGCGGGAACATATCAACAAAGCCTTGCAGGAAAGTGAATAGCGACCAGAAAAAGAGGCTATAGGTATAAACTTTTTTCGAGCCAAACTTATCAAGCAGCCAGCCGCCGGGGATTTGCATCAGCAAGTAGGCCCAGCCAAAAGCAGAAAAGATGTAACCCATCGAAACCGCACTTAACTGCAACTCTTTTGCCACTTCGGTACCAGCAATAGACAGCGTTGCACGATCGGCGTAGTTAACGGCGGTAACAATAAAAATAATCAGTAATATTAAATAGCGGGTATGCACGCCTTTCTTTTTTTCGTCAACGGTGTCCAGAATCATTTTATTTACCTCGGGTACTTATGCTGATTTTTATTATTATGGGGAAGGTGTTATTTATGAGTTTCATTTATGCCGTAACGGCAATGAACTCGGGAATTAGTATAAGCAGCGCGAGAATAATAATCATTGTGCAAATGCTAATTTAATTAATACTATTTAAATATTATTTTGAGCATATGCACATAAGGTTGCGCGCTAAAGCACAGATTTGCGCTTTACCTTGCCGGGCGGCACTGCAATCCCTGAAATGATTGACATTGATCACATTTCTGCGTTTAAACTCCTGACATTCTTATTTCACCCAATGAAGTCATTTATTTTTAAATGAGACCAGGTCCTCATTTTAATAACCCCTGGCTGGAGAATATTGCACAATGGCCAACATCGAAATCAGACAAGAAACGCCAACTGCGTTTTATATAAAAGTTCACGACACAGATAATGTGGCAATTATTGTTAATGATAATGGCCTGAAAGCAGGAACGCGTTTTCCGGATGGGCTGGAATTAATTGAACATATTCCCCAGGGGCATAAAGTCGCATTGCTGGACATTCCGGCTAATGGTGAAATTATTCGTTATGGCGAAGTGATTGGTTACGCCGTGCGTGCAATCCCACGCGGAAGCTGGATCGACGAATCAATGGTTGTACTACCGGAAGCGCCGCCGTTACACACGCTGCCACTGGCAACCAAAGTCCCGGCCCCCTTACCGCCGCTGGAAGGATACACCTTTGAGGGCTATCGCAATGCCGATGGCAGCGTGGGCACCAAAAACCTGCTCGGCATCACCACCAGCGTCCACTGTGTGGCAGGCGTGGTGGACTATGTAGTAAAAATCATTGAACGCGATCTGCTACCGAAATACCCGAACGTCGATGGCGTGGTGGGGCTGAATCATTTGTACGGCTGTGGCGTGGCGATTAACGCACCGGCGGCAGTTGTGCCTATTCGTACCATCCACAATATTTCGCTGAACCCTAACTTTGGCGGCGAAGTAATGGTGATTGGTCTGGGTTGTGAAAAGTTGCAGCCTGAGCGCCTGCTGGTCGGCACGGATGATGTGCAAGCTATTCCAGTAGAAAGCGCCAGCATTGTCAGTTTGCAGGATGAAAAGCATGTCGGTTTTCAGTCCATGGTCGAGGATATTTTGCAGGTCGCCGAACGCCATCTACAAAAACTGAATCAACGTCAGCGAGAAACCTGTCCGGCTTCAGAACTGGTTGTCGGCATGCAGTGCGGTGGCAGCGATGCCTTTTCTGGCGTAACGGCAAACCCGGCGGTTGGCTATGCGTCTGATCTACTGGTGCGCTGCGGCGCAACGGTGATGTTCTCAGAAGTCACGGAAGTGCGTGACGCGATCCATCTGCTGACACCACGCGCAGTGAACGAAGAGGTCGGCAAACGGCTGCTGGAGGAGATGGAGTGGTACGATAACTATCTCAATATGGGAAAAACCGACCGCAGCGCCAACCCTTCGCCGGGCAACAAGAAAGGCGGTCTGGCAAACGTGGTAGAGAAGGCACTCGGCTCCATTGCTAAATCGGGTAAAAGCGCAATTGTTGAAGTGCTGTCGCCCGGTCAACGCCCGACTAAACGCGGATTAATTTACGCCGCGACGCCAGCCAGCGATTTTGTCTGTGGCACGCAACAGGTGGCTTCGGGTATCACCGTGCAAGTGTTTACGACCGGTCGTGGTACGCCGTACGGCCTGATGGCGGTACCCGTCATTAAAATGGCGACCCGCACCGAGCTGGCGAACCGCTGGTTTGATTTAATGGATATTAACGCGGGCACTATCGCCACCGGCGAAGAAACCATTGAAGAGGTGGGCTGGAAGTTGTTCCACTTTATTCTCGACGTCGCCAGCGGGAAGAAGAAAACCTTCTCGGATCAATGGGGGCTGCATAACCAGCTGGCAGTGTTTAACCCGGCACCGGTGACCTGATTTCTTTTGGAACGTCCCTCGCAAAACATGGCCTTAGTGCCATGTTTTTATTGTTTAAAGCCCCCACGTCCATTAATAATGCATTTGCATTACCTTAGTTCAAGCTTATAATTTGAGCAGAAAACAGGCTGTAAAAGGACAGTGAATCATGCCCGCTAATGCTCGCTCTCACGCTGTACTGACCACTGAATCAAAGGTCACGATACGCGGACAAACAACTATCCCCGCGCCAGTGCGTGAGGCCTTAAAACTGAAGCCAGGCCAGGACAGCATTCATTACGAAATTCTGCCTGGTGGGCAAGTCTTTATGTGCCGACTGGGAGATGAACAGGAGGATCATACTATGAATGCATTTTTGCGTTTTCTGGATGCAGATATCCAGAACAACCCGCAAAAAACTCGTCCATTCAACATTCAACAAGGAAAGAAACTTGTCGCTGGCATGGACGTCAACATTGATGATGAGATTGGCGACGACGAATAATGGATTTTCCACAAAGGGTTAATGGTTGGGCGCTATATGCTCATCCCTGTTTTCAGGAAACCTACGACGCTTTAGTTGCCGAAGTCGAGACATTAAAGGGAAAAGATCCTGAAAATTATCAGAGAAAAGCCGCCACAAAGTTATTGGCGGTAGTCCATAAAGTGATTGAGGAGCATATCACGGTCAATCCATCATCACCGGCATTCCGTCATGGCAAGTCGTTAGGCTCTGGGAAAAATAAAGACTGGTCACGGGTAAAATTTGGTGCTGGTCGTTATCGTTTCTTCTTTCGTTATAGTGAAAAAGAGAAAGTCATCATTCTGGGATGGATGAACGATGAAAACACTCTGCGCACCTACGGTAAAAAAACAGATGCCTATACCGTATTCAGCAAAATGTTAAAAAGAGGACATCCTCCTGCCGACTGGGAAAGCCTCACCCAAGAGACAGAAGAAAACCATTGATGGTGTTCACAATGCCCGCCGAACGTATTCGTGTTGACCAGCGGGCACCCTTTCTCACTCCCCGACCAGAATCACTTCAACCCCAGCCTTTCGCAGTCCTTCCAGACTATCCGCAGGAATGCCTTCATCAACAATGATCATGTCGATACGTTGAGTATCAATGATCTTATGTAAACTGGAACGATTGAATTTACTGGAATCGGTGACCACGATGATCCGTTCCGCAACTTCGCACATCCGACGGTTTAAACGGGCTTCATCTTCATTATGTGTGCTGACGCCGCGCTCCAGATCGATCGCATCTACACCAAGAAACAGCATATCGAAGTGGTAATTTTGCAGCGATTGCTCAGCCTGATCGCCGTAAAAAGATTGCGACTGACGGCGCAAATGCCCGCCGGTCATCAGCAGCTCAACGCCTTCCGCTTCCAGCAACGCATTAGCCACGTTCATACCGTTGGTCATCGCAATTACGTCAGTGTGCTTACGCATCAGACGAGCAATCTCAAAAGTGGTAGTCCCGGAATCGAGGATCACCCGATGACCAGGCTGAATCAACTCAACGGCAGCTTTCGCAACGCTGCGTTTCATCGCGGTGTTCAGCGCGCTTTTATCTTCCACTGATGGCTCGACTGACGGCGTCGTGCTATCGCAGATCAACGCGCCACCATAGGCACGCACAGCGATCCCCTGCTTTTCCAGAAACGCCAGATCATTGCGGATCGTCACAGTAGATACGCCATACAATGCCGACAGATCGTTAACCTGCACACTCCCTTGCTGTCGCAGACGCTGAATGATCTGTTCTCGTCGCTCGCTGGTGCCAGTCACTCGCTTCTCACCTGAAGCGTCGGTATTACTCATAGTAAGTCCTTTCGTAAAACTTTCGTTTCATTTCGTTTTGCCTATTAACGCTTTTCTATTAAGCAAATGCAAGCCCACCTTGCCCATTGGCGCAAGCTACTCTCGTTTCAGTGACTTTCATTATGTTTCTTTTGTGAATCAGATCAGAAAACTATTATCTTTCGTTTTATTTTTATCTCACCATGACGCAGTATCAACTGAAACAAAACGAAAGATTAATATCGCAGTAATCTGAACTGGAGAGGAAAGTGAAACATCTGACAGAAATGGTGAGACAGCACAAAGCGGGCAAAACAAATGGAATTTATGCCGTTTGTTCCGCACATCCGCTGGTGCTGGAGGCTGCAATCCGCTACGCCAGTGCAAACCAAACGCCGTTACTGATTGAAGCAACCTCCAATCAGGTAGACCAGTTCGGCGGTTATACCGGAATGACGCCCGCCGATTTTCGCGGCTTTGTTTGTCAGCTCGCCGACTCGTTGAATTTCCCGCAGGATGCGTTGATTCTGGGTGGTGACCATCTGGGGCCAAACCGCTGGCAAAACCTGCCGGCCGCTCAGGCAATGGCCAATGCCGATGATTTGATTAAAAGCTACGTTGCGGCAGGATTCAAAAAAATCCACCTTGATTGCAGCATGTCCTGTCAGGACGATCCGATTCCCTTAACTGATGACATCGTGGCTGAACGCGCCGCCCGTCTGGCGAAAGTGGCGGAAGAAACCTGTCTTGAACACTTTGGCGAAGCCGATCTGGAGTATGTCATTGGTACCGAAGTGCCGGTACCTGGCGGCGCGCATGAAACCTTAAGCGAGCTGGCGGTCACCACGCCGGATGCCGCCCGCGCCACGCTGGAAGCCCATCGTCACGCCTTTGAAAAGCAAGGTTTGAATGCCATCTGGCCACGCATCATTGCCCTGGTGGTTCAACCCGGCGTCGAATTCGATCACACCAACGTTATTGATTATCAGCCCGCCAAAGCGAGCGCCTTAAGCCAGATGGTCGAAAACTACGAAACGCTGATTTTCGAAGCGCACTCTACCGATTATCAAACGCCGCAATCGCTGCGCCAGCTGGTGATTGACCACTTTGCCATTCTGAAAGTTGGCCCAGCGCTGACCTTCGCCCTGCGTGAAGCTCTGTTCTCTCTGGCGGCGATTGAAGAAGAACTGGTGCCAGCGAAAGCCTGTTCTGGTCTGCGTCAGGTGCTGGAAGACGTGATGCTCGACCGCCCGGAATACTGGCAAAGCCACTACCACGGTGACGGCAACGCGCGTCGTCTGGCGCGTGGTTATAGCTACTCGGATCGCGTGCGCTATTACTGGCCGGACAGCCAGATTGATGACGCTTTCGCTCATCTGGTTCGTAATCTGGCGGATTCACCAATTCCGCTACCGCTCATCAGCCAGTATCTGCCGCTGCAATACGTGAAAGTTCGCTCCGGCGAGCTGCAACCGACGCCACGGGAACTCATTATCAACCATATTCAGGACATCCTGGCGCAGTACTACACAGCCTGTGAAGGCCAATAAGCAAAACAAAGAGGAACACGCTATGCCAAATATTGTTTTAAGCCGGATTGATGAACGCTTGATTCACGGTCAGGTCGGCGTTCAGTGGGTCGGATTTGCGGGGGCAAATCTGGTGCTGGTAGCCAACGATGAGGTTGCCGAAGATCCGGTACAACAAAACCTGATGGAAATGGTACTGGCAGAAGGGATCGCCGTACGTTTCTGGACGCTGCAAAAAGTTATCGACAACATTCATCGCGCCGCCGATCGACAGAAAATCCTGCTGGTTTGTAAAACACCCGCCGATTTCCTGACGCTGGTGAAAGGTGGCGTTCCGGTGAATCGCATTAACGTTGGCAATATGCACTACGCCAATGGCAAACAACAAATCGCCAAAACGGTTTCTGTGGATGCGGGCGATATCGCAGCATTTAACGACCTGAAAGCCGCTGGGGTGGAATGCTTCGTTCAGGGCGTCCCGACAGAGCCTGCTGTGGACCTCTTTAAATTACTTTGAGGGATTCATCATGGAAATCAGCCTGTTGCAGGCATTTGCGTTGGGCATTATCGCCTTTATCGCTGGCCTGGATATGTTTAACGGCCTAACACATATGCACCGCCCGGTGGTCCTCGGCCCGTTGGTCGGGCTGGTACTTGGCGATCTGCATACCGGAATTTTAACCGGCGGTACGCTGGAACTGGTGTGGATGGGGCTGGCCCCGCTGGCGGGCGCACAGCCGCCTAACGTGATTATCGGTACTATCGTCGGCACGGCGTTTGCCATTACTACTGGCGTGAAACCCGATGTCGCGGTCGGTGTCGCCGTACCTTTCGCTGTCGCAGTACAGATGGGGATTACCTTCCTGTTCTCGGTGATGTCTGGCGTGATGTCTCGCTGCGACCGGATGGCGGAGAACGCCGATACTCGCGGCATTGAACGCGTGAACTATCTGGCACTGCTGGCACTCGGCACTTTCTATTTTCTCTGCGCTTTCCTGCCTATCTACTTCGGCGCGGAACATGCAAAAACCATCATTGATGTCCTGCCGCAACGATTAATCGACGGCCTCGGCGTCGCGGGCGGCATCATGCCAGCAATCGGTTTTGCCGTGCTGCTGAAAATCATGATGAAAAACGTCTACATCCCCTACTTCATCCTGGGCTTTGTTGCCGCAGCCTGGCTCAAGTTACCGGTGCTGGCTATTGCTGCCGCTGCGCTGGCGATGGCGCTGATCGACCTGCTGCGTAAATCTCCTGAACCGACTCAACCTGCGGCACAGAAAGAGGAATTTGAAGATGGCATCTAATCAAACCACCCTGCCGAACGTCAGTGAAAACGAAGAAACATTGCTGACTGGCGTCAATGAAAACGTGTATGAAGATCAGAGCATTGGCGCGGAGCTGACGAAAAAAGATATCAACCGCGTCGCCTGGCGTTCCATGCTGTTACAAGCGTCTTTTAACTACGAACGTATGCAGGCTTCTGGCTGGTTGTACGGTCTGCTGCCTGCTCTGAAAAAGATCCACACTAATAAACGCGACCTGGCGCGCGCCATGAAGGGGCATATGGGTTTCTTCAATACCCATCCGTTTCTGGTGACATTTGTTATCGGCATTATCCTTGCGATGGAGCGTTCTAAGCAGGACGTTAACAGTATTCAGAGCACCAAAATTGCCGTCGGTGCGCCGCTCGGCGGGATTGGCGATGCAATGTTCTGGCTAACGCTACTGCCGATTTGTGGCGGGATTGGAGCCAGTCTGGCATTGCAAGGCTCCATTCTTGGCGCAGTCGTCTTTATTCTGCTGTTCAACGTGGTACACCTGGGGCTGCGTTTTGGTCTGGCGCATTATGCTTACCGCATGGGCGTGGCGGCGATTCCACTCATTAAAGCGAATACCAAAAAAGTCGGCCATGCTGCGTCTATCGTTGGGATGACGGTAATCGGCGCGCTGGTGGCAACCTATGTTCGTTTAAGCACCACGCTGGAAATCACAGCGGGCGACGCAGTGGTTAAGTTACAGACTGATGTTATTGACAAACTGATGCCTGCCTTCTTACCGCTGGTCTACACCTTGACCATGTTCTGGCTGGTACGCCGCGGCTGGAGTCCGCTGCGTCTGATTGCAGTTACCGTGGTTCTCGGCATCGTCGGTAAATTCTGCCATTTCCTTTAAATACAATGAGGTATTAGATGTTAAGTATTATTTTGACAGGGCATGGCGGGTTTGCCAGCGGCATGGAAAAAGCAATGAAGCAAATTCTCGGTGAGCAATCGCAGTTTATCGCCATCGATTTTCCGGAAACCTCAAGCACCGCGCTGCTTACATCGCAGCTTGAAGAGGCCATCGCCCAACTGGATTGTGAAGACGGCATTGTTTTTCTGACGGATTTGCTGGGCGGCACGCCGTTTCGCGTAGCTTCAACGCTGGCGATGCAAAAACCGGGCTGTGAAGTGATCACCGGCACCAATTTGCAACTGCTACTGGAGATGGTGCTGGAGCGCGAAGGGTTAAGCGGTGAAGAATTCCGTGTACAGGCGCTGGAGTGTGGACACCGAGGGCTGACCAGTCTGGTGGACGAGTTAGGCCGCTGCCATGAAGAATGTCCGGTCGAGGAAGGAATATGACACACGTTCTGCGCGCCAGAAGGCTGCTGACTGAAGAGGGATGGCTCGATGACCATCAGTTGCGTATTGCTGACGGTGTCATCGCAGCAATCGAACCGATTCCAGTGGGCGTGACTGAACGCGATGCGGAACTGCTCTGCCCCGCTTACATCGACACCCATGTACACGGTGGTGCGGGCGTTGATGTAATGGATGACGCGCCGGATGTACTCGACAAGCTGGCAATGCACAAGGCACGCGAAGGTGTCGGCAGTTGGTTGCCGACTACCGTAACCGCGCCGCTTAACAGCATTCATGCGGCGCTGAAACGTATTGCTCAACGTTGCCAACGCGGCGGACCTGGTGCGCAAGTGCTGGGGAGTTATCTCGAAGGACCGTACTTCACGCCGCAGAATAAAGGCGCGCATCCGCCGGAATTGTTTCGCGAGCTTGAAATTGCCGAGCTGGATCAATTGATTGCCGTTTCTCAGCACACCTTACGCGTGGTAGCGCTGGCACCGGAAAAAGAGGGGGCATTGCAGGCCATCCGCCATCTTAAACAGCAAAATGTACGAGTGATGCTGGGGCATAGCGCGGCGACCTGGCAACAAACTCGCGCCGCGTTTGATGCTGGTGCCGACGGCCTGGTGCATTGCTATAACGGGATGACAGGTTTACATCACCGCGAACCGGGAATGGTTGGCGCGGGATTAACGGACAAGCGCGCCTGGCTGGAACTGATAGCCGATGGTCATCATGTGCATCCGGCGGCGATGTCGCTGTGTTGTTGCTGTGCAAAAGAGAGAATCGTGCTGATCACCGACGCGATGCAGGCAGCCGGGATGCCGGATGGTCGCTATACGTTATGTGGCGAAGAAGTGCAGATGCACGGTGGCGTTGTCCGTACCGCGTCCGGTGGGCTGGCGGGCAGTACGCTGTCTGTTGATGCGGCAGTGCGCAACATGGTCGAGTTGACGGGCGTAACGCCTGCGGAAGCCATTCATATGGCATCGCTGCATCCGGCGCGAATGCTGGGTGTTGATGGTGTTCTGGGATCGCTTAAACCGGGCAAACGCGCCAGCATCGTTGCGCTGGATAGCGGGCTGCATGTGCAACAAATCTGGATTCAGAGTCAATTAGCTTCGTTTTGATAGTTTGCTCCTTTATTGGGCCTTCACTTCCCCCGTAAGGCCTTTCTTTTTCTTTCGTTTTGATCTGTGCAGCGGTGTCGGATGCGACGCTAACGCGTCTTATGCGACCTACGGTACGCCGCATCCGGCAATCGGTGAACATAGCGACGTCATTACGCAATTCTTAATCTTCCCTTGTCTTTTCTTTCAACGATCACAGATTTCGTTTTATTTCCTTTTTCTCCATTGAACTTTCAGTTTCTTTTCTATAGATTTTAATCAACGAAAGAAATCACCAAGTGAAATGAAACGAAAGGCAAGTGAAAGCGACAACGCCCGACGTCAAGTTCATCAGACTAAGGATTGAGTTATGCCAGAAAATTACACCCCTGCTGCCGCCGCAACCGGTACATGGACTGAAGAAGAGATCCGCCATCAGCCTCGCGCATGGATCCGTTCACTCACCAACATCGACGCGCTACGTTCCGCGCTCAATAACTTCCTTGAACCGTTACTGCGCAAAGAGAATCTGCGGATCATCCTGACCGGAGCCGGAACGTCGGCATTTATCGGTGACATCATCGCGCCGTGGCTCGCCAGCCATACCGGTAAAAACTTCAGCGCCGTACCGACCACCGATCTGGTCACCAATCCGATGGACTACCTGAATCCAGCTCATCCGCTGCTGTTGATCTCCTTCGGTCGATCCGGCAACAGCCCGGAAAGCGTCGCTGCCGTGGAACTGGCAAATCAATTTGTACCGGAATGCTATCACCTGCCGATCACCTGCAACGAAGCGGGCGCTCTTTACCAAAACGCGATCAACAGCGATAACGCATTTGCCCTGCTGATGCCCGCAGAAACGCACGATCGCGGCTTTGCGATGACCAGCAGCATTACCACCATGATGGCCAGCTGCCTCGCGGTTTTCGCACCTGAGACGATCAACAGCCAAACCTTCCGCGACGTGGCGGATCGTTGCCAGGCGATCCTGACCTCACTGGGCGATTTCAGCGAAGGTGTGTTTGGTTACGCACCGTGGAAACGGATCGTTTATCTCGGCAGCGGTGGCTTACAGGGCGCAGCACGCGAGTCGGCGCTGAAAGTGCTGGAACTGACGGCGGGTAAACTGGCGGCCTTTTATGATTCTCCAACCGGATTCCGTCATGGACCAAAATCGCTGGTCGATGACGAAACGCTGGTGGTGGTATTTGTCTCCAGCCACCCTTACACCCGTCAGTATGATCTTGATCTGCTGGCTGAACTTCGCCGTGACAACCAGGCAATGCGTGTAATCGCCATCGCCGCGGAAAGCAGCGACATCGTCGCTGCCGGTCCACATATCATCCTGCCACCGTCACGTCACTTTATCGACGTTGAGCAGGCATTTTGCTTCCTGATGTACGCCCAGACGTTTGCACTGATGCAGTCGCTGCACATGGGCAATACGCCGGATACCCCATCAGCCAGTGGCACCGTTAACCGCGTGGTGCAAGGCGTAATCATTCATCCGTGGCAGGCATAAGAGGATCGCATTATGAGCATTATCTCCACTAAATATCTGTTACAGGACGCCCAGGCCAATGGCTACGCGGTGCCTGCTTTTAACATTCATAACGCCGAGACGATCCAAGCGATCCTCGAAGTGTGCAGTGAAATGCGATCGCCGGTGATCCTCGCCGGAACGCCGGGGACCTTTAAACATATCGCGCTGGAAGAGATCTACGCCCTGTGCAGCGCCTATTCCACAACCTACAACATGCCACTGGCGCTGCATCTCGACCACCACGAATCGCTGGATGATATTCGCCGTAAAGTCCACGCAGGTGTGCGCAGTGCAATGATCGACGGCAGCCACTTCCCGTTTGCCGAGAACGTGAAGCTGGTGAAATCGGTTGTTGACTTCTGCCACTCACAGGATTGCAGCGTGGAAGCAGAACTGGGCCGCCTGGGCGGTGTTGAAGATGACATGAGCGTTGACGCCGAAAGTGCATTCCTGACCGATCCACAAGAAGCTAAACGCTTTGTCGAACTGACTGGCGTCGACAGCCTGGCGGTAGCGATTGGTACGGCGCACGGCTTATACAGCAAAACGCCGAAGATTGATTTCCAGCGGCTGGCGGAAATTCGTGAAGTGGTGGATGTTCCTCTGGTGCTACATGGTGCCAGCGATGTTCCAGATGAATTTGTCCGTCGCACTATTGAACTTGGCGTCACAAAAGTGAACGTTGCCACAGAATTAAAAATAGCCTTCGCTGGCGCGGTTAAAGCCTGGTTTGCGGAAAATCCGCAGGGTAATGATCCTCGTTATTATATGCGCGTCGGAATGGATGCGATGAAAGAAGTTGTCAGAAATAAAATTAATGTCTGTGGTTCAGCGAATCGAATTTCAGCATAATCATTAGTTTTTTATGATTTATCCCAATGTACTTCCCGATTAATATCGGGGAGTGCCTTAATGGAAAAGGAGATGACTAAACCTTAATAAATACATCAGTACAATATCGCAACAATAATATATTAAAAAAAATCATATTATTCAACTTTATGGTGAGGATTACACAATGAGCAGTCCAAATATTCTCTTAACCCGTATTGATAACCGTCTGGTTCACGGTCAGGTTGGCGTGACCTGGACATCCACCATCGGTGCGAATCTGCTGGTAGTCGTGGATGATGTTGTCGCTAACGATGATATTCAACAGAAATTAATGGGTATTACCGCAGAAACCTACGGCTTTGGCATTCGTTTCTTTACTATCGAAAAAACCATTAACGTCATCGGCAAAGCTGCACCGCATCAGAAGATCTTCCTGATTTGCCGTACGCCACAAACGGTACGTAAATTGGTAGAAGGTGGCATTGACCTGAAAGATATCAACGTCGGCAATATGCATTTCTCGGAAGGGAAAAAGCAAATCAGCAGTAAAGTTTATGTCGATGACCAGGATCTCGCGGACTTACGTTTTATTAAACAACGTGGCGTGAATGTTTTCATTCAGGACGTCCCTGGCGATCAAAAAGAACAAATCCCTGACTAAATCTAAAATCGCCTTAATATTGGTTTGAGGTAATAAAAATGCATGAAATAACCCTACTTCAGGGATTATCCCTGGCGGCGTTAGTTTTCGTTCTGGGGATTGATTTTTGGCTGGAAGCCTTATTTTTATTCCGCCCGATAATCGTTTGTACCCTAACTGGCGCTATTCTCGGTGATATTCAGACTGGCTTAATTACCGGTGGTCTGACAGAGTTGGCTTTCGCCGGATTAACCCCTGCAGGTGGTGTTCAGCCGCCCAACCCGATTATGGCGGGTCTGATGACCACCGTCATTGCATGGTCTACGGGCGTTGATGCCAAAACAGCAATTGGTCTTGGCCTGCCGTTTAGTTTGTTAATGCAGTACGTCATTCTGTTCTTCTATTCCGCTTTCTCATTATTTATGACCAAAGCCGATAAATGCGCGAAAGAGGCGGATACGGCAGCGTTTTCCCGGCTTAACTGGACAACGATGCTCATCGTCGCTTCAGCGTATGCGGTGATTGCTTTCCTCTGTACTTACCTGGCACAAGGGGCGATGCAGGCGCTGGTGAAAGCGATGCCCGCCTGGTTGACCCACGGCTTTGAAGTGGCTGGCGGTATTCTGCCTGCCGTTGGTTTTGGCTTGCTGCTGCGCGTAATGTTCAAAGCGCAATATATCCCTTACCTGATCGCCGGTTTCCTGTTTGTTTGCTACATCCAGGTCAGCAACCTGTTGCCGGTTGCCGTACTGGGCGCAGGCTTTGCGGTGTATGAGTTTTTCAATGCGAAATCCCGGCAGCAAGCGCAACCGCAGCCCGTTGCCAGTAAAAATGAAGAAGAGGACTACAGCAATGGGATCTGAAATCAGTAAAAAAGATATCACCCGTCTGGGCTTTCGTTCGTCGCTGCTGCAAGCGAGCTTTAACTACGAAAGGATGCAGGCGGGCGGTTTTACCTGGGCGATGTTGCCGATCCTGAAAAAGATTTATAAGGACGACAAACCGGGCTTAAGCGCGGCGATGAAAGATAACCTCGAATTTATTAATACCCACCCGAATCTGGTCGGATTCCTGATGGGGTTATTAATTTCGATGGAAGAAAAAGGAGAAAACCGCGACACCATTAAAGGCCTCAAAGTGGCACTGTTTGGCCCAATCGCCGGGATTGGCGATGCGATTTTCTGGTTTACTTTGTTGCCGATTATGGCGGGAATTTGCTCATCATTTGCCAGCCAGGGAAACCTGCTGGGGCCGATTCTATTTTTCGCCGTTTACCTGCTTATCTTTTTCCTGCGCGTCGGCTGGACCCACGTCGGTTATTCAGTCGGCGTGAAGGCGATCGATAAAGTGCGAGAGAACTCGCAGATGATTGCTCGCTCGGCAACCATCCTCGGGATCACGGTAATCGGCGGGCTGATCGCTTCGTATGTGCATATTAACGTGGTGACATCGTTTGCCATCGACAGTACCCACAGCGTCGCGCTGCAACAGGATTTCTTCGATAAAGTCTTCCCGAACATTTTACCGATGGCCTACACCCTGCTGATGTATTACTTCCTGCGGGTGAAAAAAGCGCATCCGGTGCTGTTAATCGGCGTGACTTTTGTGCTCTCTATTGTTTGTTCCGCATTCGGCATTTTGTAAATGGAACGAGGCACTGCTTCTGGCGGTGCCTCTTTACTTAAGGAATTTCATCCTGTGCAAACCCTTCAGCAAGTTGAAAACTATACGGCGTTAAGTGAACGAGCTAGCGAATATTTATTGGCTGTGATCCGTAGCAAACCGGATGCCGTGATTTGCCTGGCGACCGGAGCCACGCCATTACTGACGTATCATTATCTGGTAGAAAAAATCCACCAGCAGCAGGTTGATATCAGCCAGCTCACCTTCGTGAAGCTCGACGAATGGGTGGATCTGCCATTAACGATGCCTGGCACCTGCGAAACTTTCCTACAACAGCATATCGTGCAGCCGCTGGGGCTGCGTGAAGACCAGCTCATCAGCTTTCGCTCCGAAGAGATAAATGAGACAGAGTGCGAACGGGTAACGAACCTGATTGCGCGCAAAGGCGGTCTGGATTTATGCGTTCTAGGATTGGGGAAAAACGGTCATCTTGGGCTGAACGAACCGGGAGAAAGCCTACAACCGGCCTGCCATATCAGTCAACTTGATGCCAGAACACAGCAACATGAGATGTTAAAAACCACGGGTCGCCCCGTGACTCGTGGGATCACCTTAGGCCTGAAGGATATTCTCAATGCCCGCGAGGTTTTGTTATTGGTGACTGGCGAAGGAAAGCAGGATGCGACAGAACGTTTTCTCACGGCTAAAGTCTCCACCGCTATCCCGGCTTCGTTTTTATGGCTGCACAGTAACTTTATTTGTTTAATTAATACCTAACCAGATGAAAATTTGCTCAAAATTTTTAAATTAACTTATTCAACAGTCACGCATTATATTAAATAACATTTGACTGGGTTGAACATAACGCCAATAGCAAAAGGAGTTATGTTCAACAATTTAATTTTAGATATACATATAACTTGTTCTATTAATAAATCACCTCGTATTCTGACTCGGCCCCTGGCGCAGCAAAGTCAGGCATTTATACTCTTTTTAACACATAGAAAATTCATATCAATATAATAAAAACATAGAATATTTGCATATAAATATAATCTTAAAGTTTAGTCTATTTAATGTTCAATGAAATATTTCTACCTGTATAATCTTTAAAGATGTTGAACATATATTCACATTAAATATGATTATGTACTTGTTACAAGGATAAGGTTATAAATGAATAAAGTTACAAAAACAGCTATTGTGGGCTTACTTGCGCTTTTCGCAGGTAATGCCGCTGCAACCGATGGTGAAATAGTTTTTGATGGCGAGATTTTAAAATCCGCTTGTGAAATCAATGACTCTGATAAGAAAATTGAAGTTGCTCTTGGTCACTATAATGCCGAACAGTTTCGTTCTGTTGGCGATCGTAGCCCAAAAATTCCATTCACTATTCCTTTAGTTAACTGCCCAGTGACTGGGTGGGAGCACGATAACGGCAACGTTGAAGCGTCTTTCCGTTTATGGCTGGAAACGCGGGATAATGGCACCGTCCCTAACTTCCCTAATCTGGCAAAAGTGGGCTCTTTTGCTGGCACAGCGGCAACAGGTGTGGGTATCCGTATTGACGATGCGGAAAGCGGAAACCTTATGCCACTGAATGCTATGGGGAATGATAACACGGTTTATCAGATCCCAGCGGACTCCAATGGTATTGTCAATGTTGACCTCATCGCTTACTACGTATCAACCGTTGAAGCATCAGAAATCACCCCAGGGGAAGCAGACGCTGTCGTTAACGTAACGCTGGATTACCGTTAATACGTTACGGCGTTATCTGACCTTTCAGATAACGCCCTTTTCCTTCCTCTTTCTCGTTGTATCAGGTTGAAAAATAACTATGTCAAAACGAACATTCGCGGTGATAATAACCTTGTTGTGTAGCTTCTGTATCGGCCAGGCGCTTGCAGGGGGTATCGTTTTACAGCGAACGCGAGTGATCTATGATGCCAGCCGCAAAGAGGCTGCGTTACCTGTCGCAAACAAAGGCGCAGAAACGCCTTATTTACTGCAATCATGGGTAGATAATATAGATGGTACAAGCCGTGCCCCATTTATTATAACCCCACCGCTATTTCGTCTTGAAGCTGGCGATGACTCATCACTGCGAATTATTAAAACAGCTGATAACCTGCCTGAAAATAAAGAGTCGCTGTTCTACATTAATGTTCGTGCCATTCCAGCAAAGAAAAAATCAGATGATGTTAATGCTAACGAGTTGACGCTGGTATTTAAAACACGGATCAAAATGTTTTATCGCCCCGCACACCTGAAGGGACGGGTAAACGATGCGTGGACATCACTGGAATTTAAACGTAGTGACCATTCACTCAATATATATAACCCAACTGAATATTACGTCGTATTTGCCGGACTGGCAGTCGATAAAACCGATCTCACAAGCAAAATTGAATATATCGCGCCCGGAGAACATAAACAGTTACCACTTCCTGCATCTGGCGGAAAGAACGTGAAATGGGCTGCAATCAATGATTATGGCGGCAGTTCCGGGACAGAAACTCGTCCACTGCAATAACAAATATAAAAAACACAGGTCATCAGGGAATGCCACAACGACACCACCAGGGACATAAACGCACACCGAAACAGTTGGCGCTCATCATCAAACGCTGTTTGCCGATGGTGCTCACTGGCAGCGGCATGCTTTGCACTACCGCTAACGCCGAAGAGTATTATTTCGACCCCATTATGCTGGAAACTACAAAAAGTGGTATGCAAACAACTGATCTGTCACGTTTTTCAAAAAAATACGCACAACTACCAGGAACTTATCAGGTTGATATCTGGCTGAATAAAAAGAAGGTTTCACAGAAAAAAATTACATTTACCGCCAATGCAGAGCAACTTCTGCAGCCACAGTTTACGGTAGAACAACTACGTGAGCTGGGTATTAAGGTGGATGAAATCCCGGCGCTGGCTGAAAAAGATGACGATAGCGTGATCAACTCGCTTGAACAAATCATTCCCGGTACAGCTGCTGAATTTGATTTCAATCATCAGCGACTTAATTTGAGCATTCCCCAAATTGCACTGTACCGTGATGCAAAAGGTTACGTCTCCCCTTCTCGTTGGGACGATGGTATACCAACGCTGTTTACCAACTACTCGTTTACAGGTTCTGATAACCGTTACCGCCAGGGCAATCGTAGCCAACGACAGTACCTGAATATGCAAAATGGTGCTAATTTTGGCCCCTGGCGATTACGTAACTATTCTACGTGGACACGCAACGATCAGGCGTCAAGCTGGAACACTATCAGTAGTTATTTACAACGTGATATCAAGGCGTTGAAGTCTCAGTTGCTTCTGGGAGAAAGCGCCACCAGCGGCAGTATTTTTTCCAGCTACACCTTTACTGGCGTGCAACTCGCTTCCGACGATAATATGTTGCCAAACAGCCAGCGCGGATTTGCCCCAACGGTACGCGGTATCGCAAACAGTAGTGCAATCGTGACTATCAGGCAAAATGGTTATGTGATCTATCAAAGCAACGTGCCAGCGGGTGCCTTTGAAATTAACGATCTCTACCCCTCTTCCAACAGCGGCGATTTAGAAGTCACGATTGAAGAAAGTGACGGTACGCAACGTCGCTTTATCCAGCCTTATTCTTCATTACCCATGATGCAGCGACCTGGGCATCTAAAATATAGCGCGACCGCTGGACGCTATCGCGCTGATGCAAACAGTGATAGCAAGGAACCCGAATTTGCTGAAGCCACGGCAATATATGGTTTGAATAATACTTTTACGCTGTATGGCGGCCTGCTCGGTTCTGAAGATTATTATGCGCTGGGGATCGGTATCGGCGGCACACTTGGCGCACTGGGCGCGTTGTCGATGGATATCAACAGAGCTGACACCCAATTCGATAACCGGCACTCTTTTCATGGCTATCAATGGCGTACGCAGTACATCAAAGATATCCCGGAAACCAACACCAATATCGCTGTTAGCTACTATCGCTATACCAACGATGGCTATTTTAGTTTTGATGAAGCCAATACCCGTAATTGGGACTATAACAGTCGCCAAAAAAGTGAAATTCAATTCAACATCAGCCAGACAATATTTGATGGGGTAAGTCTGTATGCCTCCGGTTCGCAGCAAGACTATTGGGGCAATAACGATAAAAACAGGAATATCTCAGTTGGGGTTTCCGGTCAGCAATGGGGAATTGGTTACAGCCTGAATTATCAATACAGTCGCTACACGGATCAAAATAATGACCGCGCACTCTCTTTGAATCTCAGTATTCCGTTAGAACGCTGGTTACCGCGTAGCCGGGTTTCCTATCAGATGACCAGCCAGAAAGATCGCCCAACCCAACATGAAATGCGTCTTGATGGCTCACTGCTGGATGATGGTCGCCTGAGCTATAGCCTGGAACAAAGTCTGGATGACGATAACAACCATAACAGTAGCCTGAACGCCAGTTACCGTTCACCTTATGGCACCTTCAGTGCCGGATACAGCTACGGTAATGACAGCAGCCAATACAATTACGGCGTTACCGGCGGCGTGGTTATCCATCCTCATGGCGTGACGCTCTCGCAATATCTGGGCAACGCTTTTGCGCTTATCGATGCTAATGGGGCTTCTGGCGTGAGGATACAAAACTATCCGGGGATTGCTACTGATCCCTTTGGCTATGCAGTGGTTCCTTATCTCACGACTTACCAGGAAAACCGTCTCTCGGTAGATACTACGCAGCTGCCCGATAACGTCGATCTTGAGCAAACAACACAGTTTGTGGTGCCCAACAGAGGTGCAATGGTAGCGGCGCGTTTCAACGCCAATATCGGTTATCGCGTACTTGTTACAGTCAGCGATCGCAACGGTAAACCGTTGCCCTTTGGCGCTCTTGCCAGCAACGATGAGACGGGGCAACAAAGTATCGTCGATGAGGGCGGCATACTATATCTCTCTGGGATATCGAGTAAATCACAAAGCTGGACTGTACGCTGGGGAAATCAGGCAGATCAACAATGTCAGTTTGCTTTTAGTACACCGGATTCAGAACCAACAACCTCTGTATTACAAGGCACGGCGCAGTGCCATTAAGGATAAAAAAATGAAAAGAGCGCCTCTTATAACAGGACTTTTGTTGATATCCACATCCTGCGCTTATGCCTCCTCAGGAGGGTGTGGAGCTGACAGCACTAGCGGTGCGACAAATTACAGCAGTGTGGTTGATGATGTTACGGTGAACCAGACAGATAACGTGACAGGACGGGAGTTTACCTCTGCCACGCTAAGTAGCACTAACTGGCAATACGCCTGTACCTGCTCTGCGGGTAAGGCAGTTAAACTTGTCTATATGGTCAGCCCTGTACTTACCACCACTGGACATCAAGCAGGATATTACAAACTCAATGATAGTCTGGATATTAAAACCACATTACAGGCGAATGACATTCCAGGACTCGTGACTGACCAGACCGTTTCTGTTAACACCCGATTCACACAGATAAAAAGCAACACCGTATATTCTGCTGCAACCCAAACGGGTGTTTGCCAGGGTGACACGTCTCGTTATGGACCCGTTAATATTGGTGCAAATACCACCTTTACCCTGTATGTCACCAAGCCATTTCTCGGCTCGATGACCATTCCGAAAACGGATATTGCCGTCATTAAAGGCGCATGGGTCGATGGAATGGGAAGCCCGTCTACAGGTGACTTCCATGATTTAGTCAAGTTATCGATTCAGGGAAATCTCACCGCCCCACAGTCGTGCAAAATTAATCAGGGCGATGTTATTAAGGTTAATTTTGGATTCATCAATGGTCAGAAGTTTACCACCCGCAATGCCATGCCAGACGGTTTTACTCCAGTAGACTTTAATATCACTTATGACTGTGGTGATACTTCAAAGATTAAAAACTCGTTGCAAATGCGCATCGACGGTACAACTGGGGTAGTAGACCAGTACAACCTGGTCGCCAGACGAAGAAGTTCAGACAATGCGCCCGATGTCGGTATTCGTATTGAAAATCTCGGCGGCGGAGTTGCAAATATTCCTTTTCAGAACGGTATCCTTCCCGTTGATCCTTCCGGGCATGGCACCATCAACATGCGCGCCTGGCCAGTTAATCTGGTCGGTGGTGAGCTGGAAACAGGAAAATTTCAGGGCACCGCCACCATTACCGTCATCGTGCGGTAAAAGAAGACGTTGCGTTTTGATTAACGCAACGCTTCGGCACTCTTACCCCTGCTGCTCCAGCGCATACTTATACAGCGCATTTTTCTTCACGCCGTGAATTTCTGCCGCCAGCGCCGCCGCTTTTTTCAACGGCAGTTCTGCCTGTAGCAGCGCCAGCGTGCGCAGGGCATCGGCGGGTAAGTCTTCTTCCTGTGCTTTATGACCTTCGATAATCAGCACCATTTCGCCTTTGCGACGGTTTTCATCTTCTTTTACCCACGCCAGCAGCTCGCCAACGGGCGCGCCGTGAATGGTTTCCCAGGTTTTGGTCAGCTCACGCGCCAGAACCACGTAGCGGGATTCGCCTAATACCGCAACGATATCTTCCAGGCTATCTAACAGACGGTGGGTGGATTCATAAAAAATCAGCGTGCGCGGCTCCGCTTCAATGGCTTTTAGCGCATCACGGCGGCCTTTTGATTTGGCAGGTAAAAAGCCTTCGTAACAGAAACGGTCAGAGGGTAAACCCGCGGCGCTTAACGCAGTGATAGCAGCACACGGCCCGGGTAGCGGCACCACGCAAATCCCCGCTTCACGGCAGGTACGCACCAGATGGTAGCCAGGATCGTTAATTAGCGGCGTTCCGGCATCGGAAACCAGCGCAATGTTCTGCCCTTCTTGCAGCTTCGCCAGCAGCGTTTCGGCTTTTTGTTGTTCGTTATGGTCGTGCAGCGCAAACAACCGGGCATTAATCCCAAAATGTTGCAGCAATAAACCGGTGTGACGAGTATCCTCGGCGGCAATCAGATCAACGGCCTGTAATACCTCTAACGCACGCTGGGTGATATCCGCCAGATTGCCGATTGGCGTCGGTACAATGTAAAGCTGGCCCTGAGAATTATCCGCCGATTGGTGTTGTTTCATTGTGTCGTCCGTATTGCCGATTTAATATTGAGCATTGCGTAAAAAAATATCACTGGATACATTATGGTACCCTCAACATTTTCTCGTTTGAAAGCCGCGCGTTGTCTGCCTGTTGTTCTGGCAGCCCTGATTTTCGCCGGTTGTGGCACCCATACTCCCGATCAGTCCACTGCTTATATGCAGGGCACGGCGCAGGCTGATTCTGCCTTTTATCTTCAGCAGATGCAGCAAAGCTCTGATGATACCAGGATCAACTGGCAATTACTCGCCATTCGTGCACTGGTGAAAGAAGGTAAAACCGGGCAGGCGGTTGAGTTGTTTAACCAACTACCGCAAGAACTGAACGATTCTCAGCGTCGCGAGAAAACACTGCTGGCGGTAGAGATTAAACTGGCGCAGAAAGATTTTGCTGGCGCGCAAAACTTGCTGGCGAAAATCACACCTGCCGATTTAGAACAAAACCAGCAAGCGCGTTACTGGCAGGCAAAAATCGATGCCAGCCAGGGGCGTCCTTCCATTGATTTACTGCGCGCGTTAATTGCTCAGGAACCGCTGCTCGGCGCGAAAGAAAAACAGCAGAATATTGATGCCACCTGGCAGGCGCTCTCCTCCATGACTCAGGAACAGGCGAATACGCTGGTGATCAACGCCGACGAAAATATTCTGCAAGGCTGGCTGGATCTGCAGCGCGTCTGGTTTGATAACCGTAACGATCCCGACATGATGAAAGCCGGGATCGCCGACTGGCAAAAACGTTATCCGAACAATCCGGGCGCGAAAATGCTGCCAACGCAGTTGGTTAACGTAAAAGCGTTTAAACCAGCCTCGACCAACAAAATCGCCCTGCTGTTGCCGCTGAATGGCCAGGCAGCGGTATTTGGTTGCACTATTCAGCAAGGCTTTGAAGCGGCGAAAAATATCGGCACTCAGCCAGTGGCGGCTCAGGTAGCTGCCGCACCTGCCGCAGACGTAGCTGAACAACCTCAGCCGCAAACCGTGGATGGCGTTGCCAGCCCGGCACAAGCCTCGGTTAGCGATCTGACCGGTGAACAGCCTGCGGCACAGCCAGCGCCTGTAAGCACCCCGGCAGCAACCACCACAGCGGTAAGCGCGCCAGCGAATCCATCCGCAGAACTGAAAATCTACGATACCTCATCACAACCACTTAGCCAGATCTTAAGCCAGGTTCAGCAGGATGGCGCGAGTATTGTGGTTGGTCCGTTGCTGAAAAATAACGTTGAAGAGTTGCTTAAGAGCAACACCCCGCTGAACGTGCTGGCACTGAACCAGCCGGAGAATATCGAAAACCGCGTCAATATTTGTTACTTCGCGCTTTCACCGGAAGACGAAGCGCGCGATGCAGCGCGTCATATTCGTGACCAGGGTAAACAAGCGCCGCTGGTGCTGATCCCACGCAGTTCATTGGGCGATCGCGTAGCCAATGCGTTTGCGCAGGAGTGGCAGAAACTGGGCGGCGGCACCGTTCTGCAACAAAAATTTGGTTCCACCAGCGAATTACGCGCGGGTGTTAACGGCGGTTCTGGTATCGCTTTAACGGGTACCCCGATTACTCCCAGAGCGACAACCGACTCCGGCATGACGACCAACAATCCAACGCTGCAAACCACGCCAACCGATGACCAGTTCACCAATAATGGCGGTCGTGTCGATGCGGTGTACATTGTGGCAACGCCGGGTGAAATCGCTTTTATCAAACCGATGATCGCCATGCGTAACGGTAGCCAGAGCGGTGCAACGCTGTACGCCAGCTCCCGCAGTGCGCAAGGGACCGCTGGCCCGGATTTCCGACTGGAGATGGAAGGCTTGCAGTACAGCGAAATCCCGATGCTGGCAGGCGGTAATCTACCGTTAATGCAGCAGGCACTCAGCGCGGTGAATAACGATTATTCACTGGCTCGCATGTATGCGATGGGCGTCGATGCCTGGTCGCTGGCAAATCATTTCTCACAAATGCGCCAGGTTCAGGGTTTTGAAATCAACGGTAATACCGGAAGCCTGACGGCAAACCCGGATTGCGTGATTAACAGGAAGTTATCATGGCTACAGTACCAACAAGGTCAGGTAGTCCCCGCCAGTTAACCACCAAACAGACCGGCGATGCGTGGGAAGTACAAGCGCGTCGCTGGCTGGAAGGCAAAGGACTGCGATTTGTCGCCGCTAACGTGAACGAGCGTGGCGGCGAGATCGATCTGATAATGCGTGAAGGCCGGACCACCGTTTTTGTCGAGGTACGCTATCGCCGCTCTGCGCTTTATGGCGGCGCGGCAGCCAGTGTGACCCGCAGCAAACAACACAAATTATTACAGACTGCCCGCTTGTGGCTCGCGCGTCATAATGGGAGTTTTGATACTGTGGATTGCCGGTTCGATGTGGTAGCCTTCACCGGGAATGAGGTTGAGTGGATTAAGGATGCCTTTAATGACCACTCATAATTAAGGTTTAAGGATTAGCGTGCAAGAAAGAATTAAAGCTTGCTTCACTGAAAGCATTCAAACTCAAATTGCGGCGGCAGAGGCGCTTCCGGATGCCATCTCCCGTGCAGCCATGACGCTGGTTCAGTCTCTGCTCAATGGCAACAAAATCCTCTGTTGTGGTAATGGAACTTCCGCTGCCAATGCACAGCATTTTGCTGCCAGCATGATCAACCGTTTCGAAACGGAGCGGCCCAGCTTACCTGCCATTGCACTAAATACTGATAATGTTGTCTTAACGGCGATTGCCAACGATCGCTTACATGATGAAGTGTATGCAAAACAGGTGCGGGCGCTGGGTCATGCGGGAGATGTATTGTTAGCCATTTCCACCCGTGGCAACAGCCGCGATATTGTAAAAGCGGTAGAAGCTGCCGTTACGCGTGATATGACTATTGTGGCATTGACCGGCTATGACGGCGGCGAACTTGCAGGTTTGTTAGGGCCACAAGATGTGGAGATCCGCATTCCTTCGCATCGTAGTGCTCGCATTCAGGAAATGCATATGCTGACGGTAAATTGCCTGTGCGATCTGATCGATAACACGCTTTTCCCTCACCAGGATGTTTAAGGAGAATACATGAAGGCATTATCGCCAATCGCAGTCCTTATTTCCGCGCTGCTGTTGCAAGGTTGTGTTGCCGCTGCCGTAGTGGGTACCGCTGCTGTGGGTACCAAAGCCGCAACT
This sequence comes from Escherichia sp. WS33, assembly GCF_046486385.1. Classification (NCBI taxonomy): domain Bacteria; kingdom Pseudomonadati; phylum Pseudomonadota; class Gammaproteobacteria; order Enterobacterales; family Enterobacteriaceae; genus Escherichia; species Escherichia sp. WS33. Next base: position 57,018 of record NZ_JBJQLJ010000027.1, read on the forward strand.
GACCCACGCAGTGTCGGCACCCAGGTGGACGATGGTACCCTGGAAGTGCGCGTGAACAGCGCATTGTCGAAAGACGAACAGATTAAGAAAGAAGCCCGTATTAATGTCACGGCGTATCAGGGCAAAGTGCTGCTGGTTGGGCAGTCACCAAACGCTGAACTTTCGGCTCGCGCCAAACAGATTGCTATGGGCGTAGACGGTGCCAACGAAGTGTATAACGAGATTCGTCAGGGCCAGCCGATTGGTCTGGGCGAAGCGTCTAACGATACGTGGATCACCACCAAAGTGCGTTCGCAGCTCTTAACCAGCGACCTGGTGAAATCGTCCAACGTGAAAGTGACCACCGAAAACGGTGAAGTGTTCCTGATGGGGCTGGTGACTGAACGTGAAGCGAAAGCGGCGGCAGATATTGCCAGCCGGGTGAGCGGCGTAAAGCGGGTAACCACAGCGTTTACGTTTATTAAATAGCAGCCCCTTGTAATGCCTGATGCGACGCTTGCCGCGTCTTATCAGGCCTACAACGATGCAAACCGTAGGTCGGATAAGGCGTTTACGCCGCATCCGACATGTTTTCCCTCAAATCAGAACAACAGCGCCAGCCCGCCGACAATCACACCAGACACTGCCACCATCGCCCCTGTCAGCCATAAGGCTTTCGCTGGGAACGCTTTGCGCAGCATAATCAGTGACGGCAAACTCACCGCCGGGAGCGTCATCAACAATGCCAGCGCCGGAGCAGTTCCCATACCTGCCAGCATCATCGTTTGTACAATCGGAATTTCTGCTGCCGTGGGAATGACAAACAAGCATCCTGCTACCGCCATCGCCATCACCCACATCAGGCTGTTATCGACAGCACCATCGGCATGGGGGAATAACCAGACGCGAGCGGCACCCAACACCAGTACTGCAAGGATGTAAACCGGGATCGTACTCCAGAAAAGCGTCCATAGCGCCCTGCCCCAGCGGCTAAAAAAACCGCCCTGTGCTTCCGGTATGTCAATTTCGACCGGTGCCTGCGTTTGCGGTGTTTCACGCACCCATTTTTGCACCAGCGTCGCAATCAGCAACACCATCACCAGCCCGGCCACCAGACGAATCGCCGCAAAACCCCAGCCGAGGACAAACCCCATAAACACCAGCGTCGCCGGGTTTAACACCGGATTGCCCATCCAGAATGCCAGCGCACCGCCCATCGACACCTGTTGGCGACGCATTCCCGCCGCGACCGGAGCCGCACAGCAGGTACACATCATGCCCGGCAGCGAAAACAGCGTTCCCAGCAGCGTGCCGCGAAAGCGCGATTGCCCAAGCGTACGCAACAACCAGTCACGCGGGATCAGCACCTGAATCAACGAACCGAGGATCACCCCCAGCACTGCCGCTTTCCATACCGCGAGGAAATAGATCATCGCGTAATCCAACGCCGCCTGCCACGGATTAGCATCCGCCTGCGCAAGGATAGATTTACCGATACTGTGGGTTTCGGCAGCAGTAAACGCTTTGCCGTAGTAAGGTTGCCATTTCACATACCAGAGACCGGCAATGACAACGAGAAAGAAAAGCGCGGGTTTCCACCACTGAATGGGCGTTGCCGCCTGAGATGAAGACTGACCAGTCATAGCATTCCCCAGGAATAAGTTATGATAATTGAGCGCGTGAATATTACGCTCACTATCAATTCTTGGGAATAATTATTCAGCTCTTTTGCGTAATTCTGAAGAGCTTAAAATCGTCACACCTTCATGCCCGGGCCGCATCGCCTCTGCCAGCATGACCCGCGCCACGTCTCTCGCATCAATGGATTTCCAGTTACCGGGTAATAAACGGAACAGCGGCGCAAAAAGCGTTTCGTTCATCCGCTGTTTGCTACGATCGCCCAGTAACATCGACGGGCGAGCAATGGTCAATTTCGGCCAGTTCTGGGCGATTAATGCTTCTTCCATCTCCCCTTTGACGCGGTTATAGAAAAACGGCGAGTGGGCATTGGCACCCATAGCACTGACCACCAGCATATGCTGCGCGCCCAGTCGCCGCCCGGTTAATGCGGTATCCACTACCAGCGTGTAATCGGCATGAATAAACGCCTCTTTGCTCCCCGCTTCTCGCCGCGTGGTGCCGAGACAACAAAACACAATGTCGATGGGATCGGTGACCTGCGCCAGCGCGTCACTCAGTTGCGGATCATGGGGATTAAACACCCCGGGCATATCGCCCAACGGACGTCGCGTCGGCGCAGCAATGGCGTTAACTTTCGGTTCGTTAATCAACATCCGCAGCAGGTGACCGCCCACCAGCCCCGTTGCGCCTGTAATCAGTACCTGACTCATCTTCGCTCCTTTACAGAATTGTCTGCCTTGCGCTCCACGGCTCATGCACCAGGCTTAATAGACCATGAGGTAATTATCCCCGATTGTGGGAAATTCGCCTCATCCAATGCAACAACGCGGAGGAAGCATGAGTAAGAAAATTGCCGTTTTAATCACTGATGAATTTGAGGATTCAGAATTTACTTCACCCGCAGACGAGTTCCGTAAAGCCGGACACGAAGTGATTACCATTGAAAAACAAGCGGGTAAAACGGTGAAAGGCAAAAAAGGAGAAGCCAGCGTGACCATCGATAAATCCATCGATGAAGTGACGCCTGCGGAGTTTGATGCCCTGCTGCTACCGGGCGGCCATTCACCGGATTATCTGCGTGGGGACAACCGTTTTGTCACCTTTACCCGTGATTTTGTGAATAGTGGCAAACCGGTGTTTGCCATCTGTCACGGCCCGCAGTTGCTGATCAGCGCCGATGTGATTCGGGGGCGCAAGCTGACCGCAGTTAAACCGATCATTATTGATGTTAAAAATGCGGGCGCGGAATTTTACGATCAGGAAGTTGTGGTTGATAAAGATCAGCTGGTTACCAGCCGGACACCGGACGATCTGCCAGCGTTTAACCGCGAGGCGTTACGCCTGCTCGGTGCCTGAGTCGCGTAGCCAAATCATTTTTTTACCAAAGCCCAGCGTGTTGTCGGTGAATTTGATTTCATCGAGCCGGATTTCCCATACCGGGGCCGACAGCATTCTGGCAACCGGAAAGCGACGGTTGTACGCCTTGCGTGCGAGGTCGCTTTCCTCACCTTCCAGCCTGCGGATCTCACCTTTAAACTGCACACCGCGAATTAACGCTACTGTTTTCGGCTGACCGTTTACCGTTCCGGCAACTGCCGCCTGCGGCCCACTCATCTGCGCATGACGTGTTTTTTCTTCCGTCAAAATGTAGAAGGCGACTTTCTGTGCATCAAAAAGATAAAAGGCATTGGCGCACCAGAGTTCCCCTTCCTGCTGCACACACCAGGTGACAACATGTTGTTTTGCCAGCCAACGACTGATGGCGGTGAGTGTTTCCATTGCTGTTCTCTTTTATACTGTTGGCCTGACCTTAACATGTGACGCAGACGATGACACCCTGGTATCTTTACTTGATCCGTACCGCCGACAATAAGCTTTATACCGGGATCACCACGGATGTCGAACGCCGCTATCAGCAACATCAAAGCGGCAAAGGGGCGAAAGCACTGCGCGGGAAAGGAGAACTGACGCTGGCGTTTTCTGCGCCAGTGGGCGATCGTTCGCTGGCGTTACGGGCAGAATATCGCGTTAAGCAACTGACCAAACGGCAAAAAGAGCGTCTGGTAGCGGAAGGCGCAGGGTTTGCAGAGCTGTTGAGCAGCCTGCAAACCCCAAAGATTAAAAGCGATTGAAATGCTCGTGATACTCAACCAGGCCGGTAACGCCATTCAGCGCGTCATCCGCTAAACGATGTACCTGGAAGGCGCTTTCAGTGCCCGGCCAGCGGCAACGCAGATCGTGATGCGCCGCCAGTTCAAAGCCGAAACGACTGTACAGCGCCGGATCGCCCAGCGTCACCACTGCGGCATAGCCGAACTCATTAAGCGAATCGAGTCCTTCATAGACCAGTTGGCGTGCCAGCCCCTGTCCACGGTATTTTTCATCAACCGCCAACGGTGCCATGCCGACCCATTGCAGGTCTTCGCCCTGCACATCAACCGGACTAAATGCCACATAGCCAATGACCTGACCTTCGTCATCTGTCGCCACCAGCCCCAGCGTCAGAAAGCCATCTTCACGCAGATCGTGAACCAGCTTCGCTTCCGCATCACTTTCGAATGAGCGACGCAGCAGGGCATCAATACCCGGCGCATCAATGGGAATTTCTACTCGAATTAGCATGGTTCACCTACCGATGTCTGTTTGGTTTCAGGCGCGGTTTTCATTCCCGCCTCAACAAAATCCGCCAGTTGCAGCAGCATCATGCGTAAGGCTTTCGGCATTTGCTCCAGTTCAATGGCGTCCATCAGGTTTTTCACATACAGCCCCAGCTCCGTATCGCCTTCAATCACCAGCCGACGCTGGAAGAAGAGCGTATCCGGATCTTGTTTACGCGCCGCAATCATCAGCAGATCGCTGGCGTCGGCACTAAAACTCACATCAGCTTGCGCGTTCTGGCTGACCACCAGTTTGCCATTCACCACCGAGGTAAACCATTGCAGGTCAATATCACGCACATGAATACTTAACCAGCGGCCTTCAAGAAACTCCAGCTCACCATCATCCAGCGCCTGACGGAATTGCCAGCTTAAGACCTGCTCAAGAACCTGGCGTTTTAGCGCAAATGGCGTCAGTTTTATCGGTACACTCAACAGAGATGGCCCCAAATGCACAATACGGGAACGCAGTTTATCCAACACGAGTTTTACTCCCTGTTTCAACAATCATCCTATTTTGCCATATCAGAAAAATAACATAGCGGTATAAATCAACAATTCCATATGAAATTGCTGCTACCACCAATACAACTTTAACTGCCTTAAATCAAAAATTGTCGCAGCAAGGTTAACTAAAATCCCAGTTCGTTAACATTTTTGCGTTTTGATAGCGCAACCTTCAGGAAAAATTATGGAGCTGCTCTGCCCTGCCGGAAATCTCCCGGCGCTTAAGGCGGCCATCGAAAACGGCGCAGATGCTGTTTATATCGGGCTAAAAGATGATACCAATGCCCGTCACTTCGCCGGCCTTAACTTTACCGAGAAAAAATTGCAGGAAGCGGTGAGTTTTGTCCATCAACATCGCCGCAAACTTCACATCGCGATTAACACTTTTGCGCATCCGGACGGTTACGCCCGTTGGCAGCGCGCCGTGGATATGGCGGCGCAGCTGGGTGCCGACGCGCTGATCCTCGCCGACCTCGCCATGCTGGAATACGCCGCCGAGCGTTATCCGCATATTGAGCGCCACGTATCGGTGCAGGCTTCGGCGACCAATGAAGAGGCGATTAACTTTTATCATCGCCATTTTGACGTTGCCCGCGTGGTGCTGCCGCGCGTGTTGTCGATTCATCAGGTGAAACAGCTGGCACGGGTCACACCTGTACCACTGGAAGTGTTTGCTTTCGGCAGCCTGTGCATTATGTCGGAAGGCCGTTGCTATCTGTCGTCGTATCTGACGGGTGAGTCGCCTAACACCGTGGGCGCGTGTTCTCCGGCCCGTTTCGTGCGCTGGCAACAAACGCCGCAGGGGCTGGAATCCCGCCTGAACGAAGTGCTGATCGACCGTTATCAGGACGGCGAAAACGCAGGTTATCCGACGCTGTGTAAAGGGCGTTATCTGGTGGACGGCGAGCGCTATCACGCGCTGGAAGAACCAACCAGTCTCAATACCCTGGAACTGCTGCCGGAGTTAATGGCGGCGAATATTGCTTCGGTGAAAATTGAAGGCCGCCAGCGTAGCCCGGCGTATGTCAGCCAGGTGGCGAAAGTCTGGCGTCAGGCTATCGACCGTTGTAAGGCCGATCCGCAAAACTTCATACCGCAAAGCGCGTGGATGGAGACGCTCGGGTCGATGTCCGAAGGCACGCAGACCACCCTTGGCGCGTATCACCGTAAATGGCAGTGAGAAGAGCAATGAAATATTCCTTAGGGCCAGTGCTGTGGTACTGGCCAAAAGAGACGCTGGAAGATTTTTATCAGCAGGCCGCCACCAGCAGCGCCGACGTGATTTATCTTGGTGAAGCGGTATGCAGCAAGCGCCGGGCAACCAAAGTTGGCGACTGGCTGGAGATGGCAAAATCGCTCGCCGGAAGTGGCAAGCAGATTGTGCTCTCCACGCTGGCGCTGGTGCAGGCATCCTCTGAACTGGGCGAACTGAAACGCTATGTTGAGAACGGTGAGTTTCTGATTGAAGCCAGCGATCTCGGCGTGGTGAATATGTGCGCTGAACGCAAACTGCCGTTCGTCGCCGGGCACGCGCTGAACTGCTACAACGCGGTGACGCTGAAAATATTGCTCAAACAGGGCATGATGCGCTGGTGTATGCCGGTGGAGCTTTCCCGCGACTGGCTGGTGAATCTGCTTAATCAGTGCGATGAGCTGGGCATTCGCAACCAGTTTGAAGTGGAAGTCCTGAGCTACGGTCATCTACCGCTGGCCTACTCCGCCCGCTGCTTTACCGCGCGTTCGGAAGACCGCCCGAAAGATGAGTGTGAAACCTGCTGCATTAAGTATCCGAACGGGCGCAACGTGCTGTCGCAGGAAAACCAACAAGTGTTTGTACTCAATGGCATTCAGACCATGAGCGGCTACGTTTACAACCTCGGTAACGAGCTGGCATCCATGCAGGGGCTGGTTGATGTGGTCCGCCTGTCACCGCAGGGTACTGACACTTTCGCGATGCTCGACGCCTTCCGCGCTAATGAAAATGGCGCTGCGCCACTACCGTTGACGGCAAACAGCGACTGTAACGGCTACTGGCGGCGGCTGGCCGGGCTGGAGCTGCAAGCCTAAGTAAATATGCTCGTCATACTTCAAGTTGCATGTGCTGCATCTGCATTCGTTCACCCCAGTCACTTACTTATGTAAGCTCCTGGGGATTCACTCTCTTGTCGCCTTCCTGCAACTCGAATTATTTAGAGCACAGCTCACTTTGTTAACAACTTTAACTACTCTTTAATGCAGTATTAAAGATTAATCGGTAACAAAGTGAGCTGTTATGACTGATAAAACCATTGCGTTTTCGCTACTCGATCTGGCCCCCATTCCCGAAGGTTCTTCAGCGCGGGAAGCATTCTCCCACTCTCTCGATCTCGCCCGTCTGGCTGAAAAGCGCGGCTATCATCGCTACTGGCTGGCAGAACACCACAATATGACTGGCATTGCCAGTGCTGCCACGTCGGTATTGATTGGCTATCTGGCGGCGAATACCACCACGCTGCATCTGGGGTCTGGCGGCGTGATGTTGCCTAACCACTCACCGTTGGTCATTGCCGAACAGTTCGGCACGCTCAATACACTCTATCCGGGGCGAATCGATTTGGGGCTGGGTCGTGCGCCAGGTAGTGACCAACGGACAATGATGGCGCTGCGTCGCCATATGAGCGGCGATATTGATAATTTCCCCCGCGATGTCGCGGAGCTGGTGGACTGGTTTGACGCCCGCGATCCCAATCCGCATGTGCGCCCGGTACCAGGCTATGGCGAGAAAATCCCCGTGTGGTTGTTAGGCTCCAGCCTTTACAGCGCGCAACTGGCGGCGCAGCTTGGTCTGCCGTTCGCGTTTGCCTCACACTTCGCGCCGGATATGTTGTTCCAGGCGCTGCATCTTTATCGCAGCAACTTCAAACCGTCGGCACGACTGGAAAAACCATACGCGATGGTGTGCATCAATATTATCGCCGCCGATAGCAACCGCGACGCTGAGTTTCTGTTTACCTCAATGCAGCAAGCCTTTGTGAAGTTGCGCCGTGGCGAAACCGGGCAACTGCCGCCACCGATTCAAAATATGGATCAGTTCTGGTCGCCGTCCGAACAGTATGGTGTGCAGCAGGCGCTGAGTATGTCGTTGGTAGGTGATAAAGCGAAAGTGCGTCATGGCTTGCAGTCGATCCTGCGCGAAACCGACGCCGATGAGATTATGGTCAACGGGCAGATTTTCGACCACCAGGCGCGGCTGCATTCGTTTGAGCTGGCGATGGATGTTAAGGAAGAGTTGTTGGGATAGTGTGTCTTAACGCGGGAAGCCTTATCCGAGCTGGCAACGCTGTCCTACGTAGATACTGTTATGGCCTGCAAGTTTTTTCCTGGTCCGGTTTCCCGGATTGCAGGCATGCCAGACACAGCGCCGTCAGGCGCTGTTTTTTTCATCCCTTCCGCGATTTTTACGCCGCTACCGGAT
>NZ_JBJQLJ010000028.1:0-64523 GCF_046486385.1 Escherichia sp. WS33
GTCTGCGTTTCTCCGGTCCTAAGACATCAATCATCTGCTCTCCAATGACTAGTCTAAAAACTAGTATTAAGACTATCACTTATTTAAGTGATATTGGTTGTCTGGAGATTCATGGGGCCAGTCTAGTGGCTTTTAGAGTGCTGTCTTTGCCGGTAGAAATAAATGCCGTTTGTTCATTGATAAGATCCAATGAACCCGCACTGTAAACACGCAAGTCACCGCTCGCTTTTCCGCTGATATCCAGAGTGTTTTCAGAAGAGGCATCAACAATCAGAGTGCCGTTCTGAGAAGCAAACGTGCCAGTATTGACTGTAGCCTTCGTGATATTAACCGTACTGTCTTTTACTGCCAGAGCATCAACAGTTGAGGATCCCGTAACATTCCAGACAGACCCGTTTTGCAGAGATACACTGGCATCTCCTGCCCCTGAAACTTTGCCTTTCCAGACTGAGCTATCGGAAAGATTTATATCCAGATTACTACCCGCTTTATCGCCGCTATTGAAGGTATAAGCATTACCTTCCCAGTAAGAGCGGGCAACGTTCATGTTTACATTTGTTGTGGTACCGGCTGAATTCTCGCTTGCAGAAAGGGCATGGATATCAGAGTAGATGGTTGAATCGGCGACAGATAAATTTAAATTTTGCGTTGCTGAACCTGCTCCTTGTGCCGAAGCAGAAGCATAAATTGTTTGTTTATTATTAGCCGCCCCAATTACTGAGCCATCCTTAATATTCAGATTGACTGTATGAGTTCCCGTATTCTCCTTGGCAATAACTATTGTTTCAATCCGGCCATTAATAATATTTGAGCCAGCAAGGGTAATGTTGTCGGTTGCATCACCTTTAAAACCATTCAATACGCTACCCTTTTGAGCAAAAATTGCCGTAGAGCCGTTGCTGGAACTCTTATTACCTTGAGCATTTATGGTTGTACCATTTAGCGTTACATTATTTCCCGTGGCCCCTTCCAGAGATATTCCTGTCGCACTACTTTTTTCATTTTTTGCAACGAAATTACCGCCATTAACAACAACATCGCCAGTTGAAGAAATGACCATTGCAGTCCGGACATAGGTGCCTTCACCTTGAGCTGTGATGGTGGAGCCTGTAGCATTAATCACAACATTTTTGTCACCGCTAACTTTTACACCTTCAAGGAATTTTTTGTCTGCCGTTGATTCAGCAGTAATATCATGACCGCCAAAAGTAACATTAAGATCTTTATCTGCCGCATTAATTGTTACGGCTGTAATCTGTTGGTCTGCTGTATTGCTAATAACAACATCTTGATCCAGAGTTGTCTTATCTTTATCCAGTGTAACCGGTGTAGTTGATACCGCGTTATCAGCAGCGAATGCTGGTGCAGAAAGAGCCATAACAATAGCTGTCGCTAATGCGCTGCGGTAAAATGCCTTACTGTTTTTCATGAAGAAATTCTCCATTCTGGTAACTAATTTCAATTTCCCACTTATTTATATTTATGCAGAGATAAAGCCTGCGTCCCTGCATTTACCACCACGGAATACCTGTTGGTATTTCCGTTTTCACGCAATGTCATGGCATTCGTTTTTTCCAATGCATTTCCATCACCGTGAAATTTATTGCTGCTCAGCAGCAGGGCTTCCCGCAATGACATGCTGTCCGGTATTCCCCAACGCTTTTTTAGCGACTGCTCAGCAAGCCATATCTGTCTTATCCCCGTTTTGAGAAACTGCGCACTGTATTCCCAGCTGTGTCCAGCAAGAAGCAACGACAACACCTTCTTTTGCTTTTCCGGGAAGCGTTCTGACATGACGATTGTCTTTGTGCGGTTATTCACCTCATTCATAAAGACAGAGTAACTGTCCATAACTGGCAAATTTTCTGCATGTTTCAGTCCTGAAAACCCACCAGAGGCATTTGCAACACTGATAGCACGCTCTACTGACATTCCTGTTTTCAGTAACCTCAGGTTTTTGAGAACGCCAGAAATACTCACATCCGGTGGCAGAAAAAAGGGCGCGACGCACAACACCACCACGAATGAGTGATCCCGATAAAATCGGAACCACATTTCAGCGCATTCGGCAGGTCGCCCTGCCGATATCACGACACTCTGCGGCCTGTGCCGCAATTTATTGCGTAACTCTTCTTCTGTTCTGATGCAGGTAATATTGCAGACAGAACCGGTTGATAGAGCTTCAAACTGTGCAGGTACAATTCCTGAGGGACAGAAAAGAACGAAACGCATCCTTCCCTCACAGATGTCAGTACGCCAGCACGCTGTACAGGCTGTACAGCGTGCCTCCCACTCCTGCAGCCCAGAGCAGTAGAAATATTTTGGCCCCTACACTGTAGCGAGTCCGTACGCGCCGCAGTGGGTGGTAGTAACAACGCTGCTGTGTCATAACACTCCTGGTCTTTTTTTAGACATATGTTTTCTTTGCCCGGAAAGCACTTTTCCGGATATGGCGTCAGAATTTATTGATTTACCAACGATAACTTTCTCTGGATAAAGAATTCCGGACACCATGTTCTGCACATACTGAGTGAGTCGATGAGCGGAATGTTGTCCGACATATCTTGCATGTAGCCGTATATTCCGTTTGACTCTGCTGTCACCGCATCCTGTATAGAGCAGCCTGAAATCGCTTAGTGTTCCCAGTCCAAGTTTCCTTAATGCCTGTGTGGCAATCGCATGCAGAGTCTTTGAACTGCGTTGTTCATAACGGGCAATCTCACTGAAACTCATGCCCTGCATCAGAATCTTAAGCACGCTTAACTCCCGTGCAGTCAGGAGCCAGAAATCACTCATATCGCCGGGTAAAGGACGTAGTAACCAGCGGATAATTTGATTCTGATAACGACTCGCTTTCAGCAAGGTGCCGATATGTGGGAAGCCGTTATACAGACTTGAAGCAGGAGCATTATCGAACCAGTCGGAGTCACCGGTCAGGCAGACTTGCCATTGCCCGGCATCACTCCGCAAGCGGACAAGACAAGCCAGAAGAACTAACTCCCCCGAAGGAAGCGAAGGGATATCAGCCAACAGGTAGCCACAGGAGGTCTTTAAAACGAATTCAACCTCTGTAGTGACGTTGCTGTACACCCGCACGATATACCTGTCCGCTGGGATGAGAGACTCCAGTGCCAGCCTGGTGAACTGACAGGCACTGATAATAACCAGAGGCTTCTTCATTCAGACTCGTCCACGCCATTGCTACAAAACCTGACATTTTGATTCAAAATGTCAGGTTTGGTTTAATAGCCTGAATATTTAATTTTCTTGGAATATAAATCTAATTTGTTTGATTTTTATTGTTTTTAATTTTGTGTTATTTAACAATATGAGCGAAAGTTAATCACTGGTATGATCTTTGTGGTTAATCATTTCAAATCATGGGGTTATTTTACTTTAGCGAGAAATATCAACATGTTATGTGTTTTATTTAATTGAATGGGCTGTTTTTTTATGGAAGAATTGAGGAAAACGTAGGAATCTGACATTTTGAATCAGAAGGTACTGTTTTAACGAGGCTTTTTTTTCCACACCCCTTTAAAACGAGCAGCATTACTGGCTGTGTATCTGACAGTATGCTGAATATTTCGATGACCCAGATAATCCTGAAGTAGTCGGGTATCGACACCATTGTCAGCCAGAGCAAAACCACAGGCATGACGTAACATATGAGGATGTGCTTTTACAGCTAATCCTGCACGTTTTCCAGCCTCACGAATGATAGAAAAAAAATGTTGTCTGCTGATAGGGCGGCGTTTCCGGGAGAGAAAAAGCCAGTCTCCTTCAACTCCGTTTTCAATTAACTTCCTCTGCTTAAGCCACAACTTGATCAAATTATATTCATCAGGAAGAAGAGGATGTGTTGTCGAGAAACCATTTTTAATACGCCGAATATTAAGTTGTTTTCCAGATGCATCAATATCGGATAAACGTAAATCAAGAAGTTCACTGGCCCTAAAACCGTGAATGAAAGCCATCATAATTAGACAGCGATTTCTTTCAGGAAAGGACATACTCTGGGCTGCATCCATCAGCCTGTAGACTTCATCCTGTGTGAGATATTTTCTCGTCATACGCCACCGTGTACAGTTTTAAAAAAAAGAGAGGCACACCCAGATAAGTATGCCTGCAATCAGAACGTTATCGATGTAATCTCATTATCTCATTATTAAGATTTTTTGAATAGTAGTTCTACGCAACAGATTAAATATGAACTATTTATTGTGCAGCTTTTCTACAAGTCATTTTTAATGCGTGTTTTTATCTACAGTGATGTGAGAAAATAAATATAAAAGCTATGAACTACAGGGCGTGGGGGATGTGTGTTACGTCTAATCTTTTAGTGATGTTTAGTAGTTTTGAGATATTTGACGTTATTTCTTATGAGGTTGTTTTTATTATTATCTTATTGATTTTATATGCATTTTGTCGTTCTGTGAAGTTAGGGTGTAGAAAATAAAAATTTAATATTATTCCCGTTAATTTACAATAACACATTGTTGTAAGATATTTTTTAGTCGTAAGTAAATCATTATTGATGGGTTCTGCTAATAAATTAAAGATGTTCTCTTAAATAGTTTTTTTGCTTTTTGTAAATATCAATTTGTTTATTTTTGATTCATTTGCTGGAGAGTATTTCAACAATTTTTATTTTTCGCATAAACTTATTAACAACTTTTTATTATCAATTGAAAATTAATGTAAAATAAAATGTTAGCGAAGCGATAATCTTGTGCTAAAAAATATTTAAGCATGATGATTAATTAAAGAAGAGTAAAAATAAATCACTGCCAATAAATTATACGAATCGTGTTTAAAGCTCCACGTTGTTTTGGTCTGACTTATTTTTGTCCTCGTTTCAAGAACCCTTTTCGTATATGCTAACCGTGAGCGGGAGTGAACAAGTCACCATAGCCAGGAACACTAGCGGCGTAATTCTTAAGCTGAGTGGCATTTCACCTGCGGTTTATCAGTGCATTCATAGCACCTTCATCAGCCAGATTGAACGAGTCCGCTTAGAATTTGCTGGCGAGGTTGTCACTATGAAGCATGAGAGTTACCCCTATGTTTTATATAACGATTCTGTCCCCATACCTGGAACGGTAACTCTCAATCAGATCGGTTCTTGAGTCAGTTCAAATCACGACTCATTTTTTCGCTCTCACCGGCATCCCATTTGCCACAAAATATCCCGCCGTGCTCCTCGGCAGCGCTTCCTGTCCACGAATCATATCCGCTATTTTCTCGCCAATCATAATTGTCGTGGCGTTCAAATTCCCGGTGATAATCTGCGGCATAATCGACGCATCCACCACACGCAGGCCTTCTAACCCGTGTACGCGGCCTTCGCCGTCAACCACGGACATCTCGTCGTAACCCATTTTGCAGGTACCGCACGGATGGAAGGCGGTTTCGGCGTGGTTACGCACGAACTCATCGAGCTGTTCATCCGTCTGACATTCCGTGCCGGGGCTGATTTCGCGGCCACGATACTGATCCAGCGCGGGTTGATGCATGATCTCGCGGGTGATGCGAATTGCGTCGCGGAACTCCTGCCAGTCCTGCTCGTGCGACATGTAGTTAAACAGAATCGCCGGATGCTGGTGCGGGTCGCGGGATTTAATCCGCACATGCCCACGGCTTGGCGAGCGCATTGAGCCGACGTGGCACTGGAAACCGTGCTCTTTCACTGCATTCGAGCCGTTATAGTTAATCGCTACTGGCAGGAAATGGTACTGAATATTCGGCCACGCAAATTCCTCACGGCTGCGAATAAATCCACCTGCTTCAAAGTGGTTGCTGGCACCAACGCCAGTGCCGCCAAACAGCCACTCCGCACCGATTTTCGGTTGGTTCCACCACTGCAGTGCAGGGTAGAGGGAAACCGGTTCTTTGCACTCATATTGCAGATACATCTCCAGATGATCCTGAAGATTTTCGCCGACGCCGGGTAATTCATGCACCAGCGGAATATCAAACTCCGCCAGCAGTTCAGCGTTGCCGACGCCGGAGCGTTGCAGGATCTGCGGTGAGGCAATCGCGCCTGCACATAACAGCACTTCTTTGTTGGCCGTTGCGCGGGTTGGGATGGTGCTGTCGCCTTCCAGCCATTCGACGCCCACCGCGCGTTTGCCGTCAAAAATGATGTGATCGGTCATAGCGTGAGTACGAATGGTCAGGTTAGGGCGCGATTTGGCCTGATCGAGATAACCGCGCGCGGTACTGGCGCGACGGCCCTGCGGCGTGACGGTGCGATCCATCGGGCCAAAACCTTCCTGCTGATAGCCGTTGAGATCGTCCGTGCGCGGGTAGCCTGCCTGCACGCCCGCTTCAATCATCGCTTCAAACAGCGGATTGACGCCGGGTTTGGAGGTGGTGACGCTCACCGGGCCATCGCCACCGTGGTAGTCGTTCTCGCCCACATCGCGAGTCTCGGCCTTGCGGTAGTAGGGCAGGCAGTCGAGATAACTCCAGTTCTCCAGACCGGGTTCTTGCGCCCAGTTATCGAGATCCAGCGCATTGCCACGGATGTAGCACATGCCGTTGATCAGCGACGATCCACCCAGGCCTTTACCGCGTCCGCACTCCATGCGGCGGTTATTCATAAACGGTTCAGGCTCTGTTTCATAGGCCCAGTTGTAGCGTTTGCCCTGTAGTGGGAACGCCAGCGCTGCGGGCATCTGGGTGCGGAAGTCAAAGCGATAGTCCGGGCCGCCCGCTTCAAGCAGCAGCACGGAGGTATTCGGATCTTCAGTCAGACGGGTAGCGAGAACGTTGCCGGCTGAGCCGGCACCAATAATGATGTAGTCAAATTGCAAATAAACCTCCTGGTTAGAATATGGACTGGAATTTAGCCATCTCAACCTGGATGGACTTCACCTGGGTGTAACTCTGGAGCGTCATCACGCCGTTCTCGCGACCAATGCCGGAGTGTTTGTAGCCGCCAACGGGCATCTCTGCCGGGGATTCGCCCCAGGTGTTGATCCAGCAAATACCCGCTTCCAGCTGATGAATGACGCGATGCGCGCGGTTCAGGTCCGCCGTCACGATGCCCGCCGCCAGGCCGTAGTCGGTATCATTGGCGCGGCGAATCACTTCGTCCTCAGATTCATAAGTGAGAAGCGACATCACTGGCCCGAAGATCTCTTCACGCACGATGGTCATATCGTCGCTGCAATCGGTGAACACTGTCGGTGCAACCCATGCGCCGTTATCGAAGCCATCGCCTTTCAGTACATCGCCGCCGCACAGTACGCGCGCGCCTTCCTCTTTGCCTTTGGCGATATAGCGCAGCACGTTATCGCGATGCGGGAAGCTGACCAGCGGGCCGAAGTTAGTTTGCGGATCGAAAACGTCGCCCGCGCGAATGCGCTCAACGCGCGCCAGAATTTTCTGCTCAAATGCGGCTTTGCATTTCGCCGGAACGAAGACGCGGGTGCCATTGGTACACACCTGACCGGAGCTGAAGAAGTTTGCCATCATGGCGATATCGGCGGCGAGATCGAGATCCGCATCATCGAAAACGATCAGCGGTGATTTACCGCCCAGTTCCATGGTCACTTCTTTCAGGGAAGAGGCCGCCGAGTTAGCCATCACTTTTTTGCCGCTGGCGACACCGCCGGTAAATGACACTTTGGCAATGCCCGGATGCTCGGTCAGATATTGCCCGGTCTCCGCGCCCACGCCCGGCAACACGTTAAATACGCCGTCCGGCAGGCCCGCTTCGCTGTAAATTTCAGCCAGCTTTAACGCGGTAAGCGGGGTAACTTCGCTCGGTTTGAAAATCATTGCGTTGCCTGCCGCCAGCGCCGGGGCGGATTTCCACAGGGCAATCTGGATCGGGTAGTTCCATGCGCCAATCCCTGCCACTACGCCCAGCGGTTCGCGGCGGGTATACACAAAGGACGTTTCACGCAACGGGATCTGGCTGCCTTCCAGCGCCGGGATCAGCCCGGCGTAGTACTCCAGCACGTCCGCACCGGTAACGATATCGACGGTTGAGGTTTCCGAATATGCTTTTCCGGTGTCGAGGGTTTCCAGTTTTGCGAGTTCGTCATTGCGTTCACGCAGAATATCAACGGCCCGACGCAGAATACGCGAGCGCTCCATAGCGGTCATCGCCGCCCAGATTTTTTGCCCCTGTTGGGCACTCTTCACGGCGCGATCGACATCCTCACGCCCGGCGGCCTGCACGGTCGCCAGCACGTTACCGTTGGCCGGGTTAATGGTCTCGAAGGTGCGACCGCTGGTGGCGGAGGTATAACCACCATGTATATAAAGCTGCTGTTCTGCCATTCGGGACATCACGTCTCCTCGGTTAATCGGTGGGTAAATGCTGAGTAATAAAGTGACGGGTCAGCGAGTGTGCGAGAGGTTTATCCAGCGGTTTGCCGCTCAGTGCCGCGCGCAGCCATAATCCGTCAATCAGCGCGGCAAGGCCGTAGCCCGCTTCCTGTGCCTGTTGGCGCGGTAACTCGCGGCGAAATTCGCTCACCAGATTCGACAATAAGCGGCGGCTACTGACCTGCTGTAAACGATAGAGCATCGGCTGATGCATACTGCTGGCCCAGAACGCCAGCCAGGCTTTCATCGCCGCACTGCTCACCTGCGTTTCATCGAAGTTTCCGCCAACAATCGCCTGTAATCGCTGCTCTGCACTGCCCTGCGGAAGTGCATGTAATCGATTCAAAACCGCGTCACGCAGCTGACTGGTGATATCGCGCATGGTTGCTTCCAGCAGACCATTTTTGTCCCTGAAATAGTGGCTGATGATCCCCGTAGAAACGCCTGCACGGCGGGCGATCTGCGCGATCGTTGCATCGTGCATGCCCACTTCATTTATTGCTTCCAGTGTGGCGTCGATCAGTTGTCTGCGCCGGATCGACTGCATCCCCAATTTGGGCATTTTCGCCACTCCATTCATCAGCGTTGTTTATCTATTAAAGCGGTTATTGATTGGACGTTCAATATAAAATGTGTCTTAATTGTTACGAATTTGATTTTAAATGGTAACAATAACAGTGGGGATACTGGATGACAGACCTTTCACACAGCAGGGAAAAGGACAAAATCAATCCGGTGGTGTTTTACACCTCCGCCGGACTGATTTTGTTGTTTTCCCTGACAACGATCCTGTTTCGCGACTTCTCGGCCCTGTGGATTGGCCGCACGCTGGACTGGGTTTCTAAAACCTTCGGTTGGTACTATCTACTGGCGGCAACGCTCTATATTGTCTTTGTGGTCTGTATCGCTTGTTCGCGTTTTGGTTCGGTGAAGCTCGGGCCAGAACAATCCAAACCGGAATTCAGCCTGCTGAGTTGGGCGGCGATGCTGTTTGCTGCCGGGATCGGTATCGACCTGATGTTCTTCTCCGTAGCCGAACCGGTAACGCAGTATATGCAGCCGCCGGAAGGCGCGGGACAGACGATTGAGGCCGCGCGTCAGGCGATGGTCTGGACGCTGTTTCACTACGGCTTAACCGGCTGGTCGATGTATGCGCTGATGGGCATGGCGCTCGGATACTTTAGCTATCGTTATAATTTGCCGCTCACCATCCGCTCGGCGCTGTACCCGATCTTCGGTAAACGGATTAACGGGCCGATAGGGCACTCAGTGGATATTGCAGCGGTGATCGGCACCATCTTCGGTATTGCCACTACGCTCGGTATCGGTGTGGTGCAGCTTAACTATGGCTTGAGCGTACTGTTTGATATTCCCGATTCGATGGCGGCAAAAGCGGCACTGATCGCCTTGTCGGTGATAATCGCCACGATCTCTGTCACCTCCGGTGTCGATAAGGGGATTCGTGTGTTATCGGAACTTAACGTTGCGCTGGCGCTGGGATTGATCCTGTTCGTATTGTTTATGGGCGACACCTCGTTCCTGCTTAATGCGCTGGTGCTGAATGTTGGCGACTATGTGAATCGCTTTATGGGCATGACGCTCAACAGTTTTGCCTTCGACCGTCCAGTTGAGTGGATGAATAACTGGACGCTCTTCTTCTGGGCATGGTGGGTGGCATGGTCGCCGTTTGTCGGCTTGTTCCTGGCGCGTATCTCGCGTGGGCGTACCATTCGCCAGTTCGTGCTGGGCACGTTGATTATTCCGTTTACCTTCACGCTGTTATGGCTCTCGGTGTTCGGCAATAGCGCGCTGTATGAAATCATCCACGGCGGCGCGGCATTTGCCGAGGAAGCGATGGTCCATCCGGAGCGCGGCTTCTACAGCCTGCTGGCGCAGTATCCGGCGTTTACCTTTAGCGCCTCCGTCGCCACCATTACTGGCCTGCTGTTTTATGTGACCTCGGCGGACTCCGGTGCGCTGGTGCTGGGGAATTTCACCTCGCAGCTTAAAGATATCAACAGCGACGCCCCCGGCTGGCTGCGCGTCTTCTGGTCGGTGGCGATTGGCCTGCTGACGCTCGGCATGCTGATGACCAACGGGATATCCGCGCTGCAAAACACCACGGTGATTATGGGGCTGCCGTTCAGCTTTGTGATCTTCTTCGTGATGGCGGGGTTGTATAAATCTCTGAAGGTAGAAGATTACCGCCGTGAAAGTGCCAACCGCGATACCGCGCCGCGACCGCTGGGGCTTCAGGATCGCCTGAGCTGGAAAAAACGTCTCTCGCGCCTGATGAATTATCCGGGCACGCGTTACACTAAACAGATGATGGAGACGGTCTGTTACCCGGCAATGGAAGAAGTGGCGCAGGAGCTGCGGTTGCGCGGCGCGTACGTGGAGCTAAAAAGCCTGCCGCCGGAAGAGGGACAACAGTTGGGGCATCTGGATTTGTTGGTGCATATGGGCGAAGAACAAAACTTTGTCTATCAGATTTGGCCGCAGCAATATTCGGTGCCGGGCTTTACCTACCGCGCACGTAGCGGTAAATCGACCTACTACCGGCTGGAAACCTTCCTGTTAGAAGGCAGCCAGGGCAACGACCTGATGGACTACAGCAAAGAGCAGGTGATCACCGATATTCTTGACCAGTACGAGCGGCACCTTAACTTTATTCATCTCCATCGTGAAGCGCCGGGCCATAGCGTGATGTTCCCGGACGCGTGATTGTTATTGCATAAAACCGCGCCATGTCTGCATATGGCGCGGGAATCATTGACTCGCTGTAAAAAATTATGCATATATTATATATGATTGTCATGTCATATCCTGAAATTCCTCTTGTATCACTTCATGATTTTATATTTTATTAATTAACGACTTTATTTTGTATTAGCTGAATGGATTCAGTCCTATAGGGTTATATATTTATTAATAAGACGATTCTTATATTTGGATACCTAATAAGAGTTACCACTTTTACCGGCTGTATATTAAATGTATTTCTCCTGCTTTTGTTTATATTTTGAGTTGATTTGAGTTCCTGGATACATATAATGCGCAGGTATTAGAGACTGGGGGGGGAATGTAATGATAAAGTTAAGAGTGTTAACTTAAAATAAGTTTTCAGTAGTAACTTGCTATTTTATTACCCTCTGAACTACATACTCAGATATGTGGTTGTCAATGCTATGCAAAATTTTTGAATTTTTATATGCGATGAACAGTAACCGGAATGGCATTTAATGCGTTGCTGTTTATGCAATCTTGGTTTTATTTGGATGTATTGCTGGAGATTGTGATGAATAAAATATATCGGCTAAAGTGGAACAGGTCCCGTAACTGTTGGAGCGTCTGCTCGGAGCTGGGGAGCAGAGTAAAAGGAAAAAAGTCCCGGGCTGTTTTAATTAGCGCGATAAGTTTATATTCATCTCTGGTATTCGCCGATGATGTCATCGTAAACCAGGATAAAACTATTGATTTTGGCAAAGAGAACCAGAGCATCGATTACCGTATTACGGTGACTGACAATGCCAATCTGGTAATCAATGCGACAGATACTTCCCGTCCGCGTCTGACTCTCGCTTCTGGTGGTGGGTTGGATATTACCGGAGGAAAGGTAACAATCAATGGCCCACTTAACTTTTTGTTAAAAGGGACGGGGTTCCTGAATGTCTCCAATGCTGGCAGCGAGTTATATGCTGATGATTTGTATGAATCAAACTCAGGCATGAGACACGATCGCGGCTATTTTAATGTTTCCAACGGCGGCAAAATCCATGTTAAGGGCACCAGCCGTCTGACCTATTTGCAGGGAAATGTCAGTGGTGAAGGCAGCCAGGTAAATTCTAAAACCTTCTTTATGGGCGTTTACGGCAGTTACGGTGGTAATCAGTACCTGTCAGTTAATAACGGCGGTGAAGTTAATGCCAGTGAGAAAATTAGCCTGGGTTATTATGATCAAAACTCCGATACAACACTTGCTGTTTCGGAAGGTGGTAAAATCTCTGCGCCGACTATTAGTTTAAGCACCAACTCTGAGTTAGCGTTAGGTGCACAGGAAGGAAGTGCTGCGAAGGCTGCAGGGATTATTGATGCCGAAAAAATTGAGTTTGTGTGGGCAAAGACATCCGAGAAGAAAATCACCTTAAACCACACGGATAAAAACGCGACTATTTCCGCGGATATTGTCAGTGACAGCGAGGGCCTGGGCTATATCAATGCGCTCAATGGTACGACTTACTTAACCGGGGATAACTCTGCCTTTAGCGGCAAAGTAACGATTGAGAAAAATGGCGCTTTGGGGATCACCCAAAATATAGGCTCTGCAGAAATCACCAACCGCGGGAAATTACACCTGAAGGCTGAGGATAGCATGACCTTTGCCAATAAGATCTCCGGCAACGGTACAATAAGTATCGACAGTGGGACGGTGGAGTTGACCGGCAATAACTATGCATTCTACGGATATATTGATGTTGCTTCCGATGCTGTAGCTGTTATTTCTGAAGACAAGAACATCGGACGTGCGGAACTGGATGTTGATGGCAAACTGCAAATCAATGCCAATAAAGATTGGGTATTTGATAACGATCTTGAAGGTAGAGGCATTGTTGAAATAAACATGGGGAATCACGAATTCTCCTTTGATGAGTTTGCTTATACAGACTGGTTCCAGGGTTCACTGGCGTTCCAGAACACGACATTTAATCTGGAAAAGAATGCTGAGTTTCTGCAGAAAGGCGGGATCACTGCGGGTCAGGGAAGCCTGGTAACAGTGGGTAAGGGCGCTCACTCCATTAGCACTTTGGGATTCTCCGGCGGAACGGTTGATTTTGGTGCCCTGGCAGCAGGTGCACAGATGACAGAAGGGACAGTCAACGTTAGTAAAACGCTGGATTTGCGCGGCGAGGGTGTGATTCAGGTTTCTGACAGTGACGTTGTCCGCTCAGTATCTCGTGATATTGACTCCGCGTTATCGCTTACTGAAGTTGATGATGGTAACAGCACCATTAAGTTGGTTGATGCGCAAGGTGCGGAAGTTCTGGGCGATGCGGGCAATCTGCAATTGCAGGATAAAAATGGGCAAATCCTCTCCAGCAGCGCCCAACGTGATATTCAGCAGAATGGGCAAAAAGCGGCCGTCGGCACTTACGACTATCGTCTGACGAGTGGGGTAAACAATGACGGTCTGTATATCGGTTACGGCCTGACCCAGCTTGATTTACACGCTACCGACAGCGATGCTCTGGTGCTGAGCTCTAACGGTAAAAGCGAGAATGCCGCCGATCTCAGCGCAAAGATTAGCGGCAGTGGTGACCTGGCATTCAGCAGCCAGAAAGGTCAGACCGTATCGCTTTCTAACAAAGACAACGACTATACCGGTGTTACCGATCTGCGCAGTGGGACGCTTTTGTTGAATAACGATAACGTGTTGGGTAATACCCATGAACTGCGTCTGGCGGCAGAGACTGAACTGGATATGAATGGTCACAGCCAGACCGTGGGCACGCTCAATGGCAGCGCCGATTCACTGCTGAGCTTAAATGGCGGCAGTCTGACGGTTACCAACGGGGGCACTTCAACCGGTTCGTTAACGGGGAGCGGAGAGCTGAATATTCAGGGCGGCACGCTGGACATCGCGGGCGATAACAGCAACCTGACGGCGAATGTGAACATTGCTAATTCGGCTAATGTCCTGGTAAGTCATGCGCAGGGATTGGGTAGCGCAAACGTTGAGAACAACGGTACCCTGGCGTTGAATAATAGCACTGAAAAAAGAGCGGCTGCGTCTGTGAATTACACCCTGGGCGGCAATCTGACCAACAACGGTACGCTGATGACCGGAATGTCAGGACAGCAAGCTGGCAATGTGTTAGTGGTGAAGGGGAACTACCACGGTAATAACGGTCAACTAGTAATGAATACGGTACTGAATGGCGATGACTCAGTAACCGATAAATTGGTTGTCGAGGGCGATACTAGCGGCACGACTGCCGTTACGGTGAATAACGCTGGCGGTATAGGTGCGAAAACCCTTAACGGTATCGAACTTATCCATGTAGACGGTAAGTCTGAGGGCGAATTTGTTCAGGCTGGTCGTATCGTTGCGGGGGCGTATGACTACACTCTCGCGCGTGGACAAGGGGCAAATAGTGGTAACTGGTATCTGACCAGCGGCAGTGATTCTCCTGAACTGCAGCCGGAGCCAGACCCGATGCCGAATCCGGAGCCAAACCCGAATCCAGAGCCGAACCCTAACCCGACACCTACGCCGGGTCCGGATCTGAATGTGGATAATGACCTGCGACCGGAGGCGGGTAGCTACATTGCGAACCTTGCAGCAGCGAATACAATGTTCACCACGCGTCTGCATGAGCGTCTGGGTAATACGTACTATACCGACATGGTGACGGGTGAGCAGAAACAAACCACTATGTGGATGCGCCATGAAGGTGGTCGTAATAAATGGCGTGATGGCAGCGGCCAGCTGAAAACCCAAAGCAATCGCTATGTTCTGCAACTGGGAGGCGATGTCGCGCAGTGGAGCCAAAACGGCAGCGACAGCTGGCATGTTGGGGTCATGGCGGGATATGGCAACAGCGACAGCAAAACCATTTCCTCGCGAACCGGTTATCGTGCAAAAGCGAGTGTGAACGGATATAGCACCGGCCTCTATGCCACCTGGTATGCCGATGACGAGTCGCGTAATGGCGCGTATCTCGACAGTTGGGCGCAGTACAGCTGGTTTGATAACACAGTGAAAGGGGATGACTTACAAAGTGAATCCTATAAATCAAAAGGATTTACCGCTTCACTGGAAGCTGGATACAAACACAAATTAGCTGAATTTAATGGCAGCCAGGGAACGCGTAATGAATGGTATGTTCAGCCGCAAGCACAGGTTACCTGGATGGGAGTCAAAGCCGATAAGCACCGCGAAAGCAACGGAACCCTCGTTCATAGCAACGGTGATGGCAATGTTCAAACCCGACTTGGCGTAAAAACCTGGCTGAAGAGCCACCATAAAATGGATGACGGTAAATCCCGCGAGTTCCAGCCGTTTGTAGAAGTGAACTGGCTGCATAACAGTAAGGATTTCAGCACCAGTATGGATGGCGTGTCCGTCACTCAGGATGGAGCCCGAAATATTGCTGAGATAAAAACCGGGGTGGAAGGACAGCTAAATGCCAACCTGAATGTCTGGGGGAATGTGGGCGTTCAGGTTGCCGATAGGGGATATAATGACACCTCTGCAATGGTTGGCATTAAGTGGCAATTCTGATCTGAATAATGAGTAAAAGGAGAGAGAGCCGAACGGGAGATAATTCGGCTCTCTGTGTCATTTTCTTGCAGCCAGCTTTATCAGTCAGAGTGAAGACTCGCAGATTTAGCTGGCGCACAAGATTTAATCAAGGTGTGTTCAATGGCTTCGCATGATTTGAGTGTTTTTTTGGAAGAGTTCGGGGCAACGGTGAATTTGACGTTGCCTGGTATCGTGTCCGAAAAAGAACGGCTTTTACTCAAGCTGCTAATGGAGGGAATGTCGGTTACAGAAATCTCACAGTACAGAAATCGCAGTGCAAAGACAATTTCACATCAAAAGAAGCAGCTGTATGAAAAACTAGGCATCCAGAGTGATATTACCTTCTGGCGGGATATCTTTTTTCAATATCATCCGCAAGTCATCAGTGGCACGGGAAATAAAAATAATTTTTATATCCCTGATAACCGTTGTCACCATATCGTCACGCCTGAAGCCATCAGTCTGGCGTTGGAAAACCACGAATTCAAACCGTGGATCCAACCGGTTTTCTGCGCGCAGACTGGGGTACTGACGGGCTGTGAGGTACTTGTCCGCTGGGAACATCCACAAACGGGAATTATCCCACCGGATCAGTTTATTCCTCTGGCGGAGTCATCCGGTCTTATTGTCATAATGACCCGCCAACTGATGAAACAGACTGCGGATATTCTGATGCCGGTAAAACATTTGCTGCCGGACAATTTCCATATTGGCATCAACGTCTCGGCGGGTTGTTTTTTGGCAGCGGGATTTGAAAAAGAGTGTCTGAACCTGGTTAAGAAATTAGGTAACGATAAAATCAAGCTGGTTCTCGAGCTAACGGAACGTAATCCTATTCCGGTAACGCCAGAAGCCAGAGCGATATTTGACAGCCTTCATCAGCACAACATTACCTTTGCGCTGGATGACTTTGGTACGGGTTATGCGACCTATCGTTACTTGCAGGCGTTCCCGGTCGATTTTATTAAGATCGATAAGTCATTTGTGCAAATGGCGAGTGTCGACGAAATCTCCGGTCATATTGTGGACAATATTGTCGAACTAGCGCGTAAGCCTGGTCTGAGTATCGTGGCGGAAGGGGTAGAAACCCAGGAGCAGGCGGATTTAATGATCGGTAAAGGCGTTCACTTTTTGCAGGGCTATTTGTACTCTCCGCCAGTACCGGGTAATAAATTTATCTCTGAATGGGTAATGAAAGCAGGTGGTTGATGTAAACCGCTATTCACAGCGCATCGGGAGGTTGGCAGCGATTAATTCTCCCGATGCAGTAAATCCTGATAGATCCCCGTTAATATGCCATTTGGCGCAAATTGTTTTTTAATCCACTGCGTCACCTGACCCGTAGCAGAATGCTGAGTCGCCAGTAACATGCGCGAATCCTGGCGCGGATTATGGATTTGTCGGGTAACCAGCAGGGATTGCGTCATCGCCTCACGGACCATGTAATCCGGCAAAAAACCAATTCCTTCACCTAAAATCTGGCACTGACATTTGGTGTTGAAATCTGGCACCAGAATTGACTCCTGCCCGTGCAGCAACCAGCCCACTTTTTTATTAATCGTATGCGCGGTGTCCTCCACCATAATATTAGGGTAGAGACGCAGTTGGCTTTCGGCGATGGGTTCCGGCATAAAGGCTAACGGGTGATCCGGGGCGATAGCAAAAGCCCAGCGAATCGCGCCAATTTCAGTGTAATCAATACCGCCGCCGTCCAGTAGTGTATCGGGTGCGCCGATGGCGATATTGGCCTGATTATTAATAATCGCATCCCAGACGCCGTTATACACTTCGGTCGTCACGGTAATCTGGCAGGTAGGAAACTGCTTTTTCAGCACCTGTAATAAGCGCGCGGTGTGTTTGGGCGTATAAAGCAGCTGATTAATACAAATGCGCACCCGTGCTTCTATGCCCTGCGAAATAGTATCGATACTGCGTTTGATGGCGTGAAAATCATTCAGCAGGTCGGTAGCTTTGCGGAAAAAATAACGCCCGGACTCGGTTAACTCAATGCTGCGGGTGTTGCGAGTGAACAGCACCACATCCAGCCCCGTCTCCATACGCTTGATGGTGTAGCTAATGGCGGAAGTGGTTAAACCCAACTCGTCTGCGGCTTTACTGAAGCTGCCAAAACGCGCAGCGGTAGTAAATGCCAACAGATTCTCTTCGGTAAAAATTGAGTTCATTAAACCATTCTCGCCATTATCTACTATGAATTTCTCCAGCTATGACTGTAGAGGTATCGGTTAAAGATAGATAATCATTTTTGAATAACTTTTAATACCCGTCGCGTTTAGTCGTCGCTTCGCTTAATTTTTGTCCACCATATTCTGAAATTATCCCCACGCAGTTACCCGCCAGAAAACCCAGTAACGTCACCGTCCAGTTCATCCCGCTGGCAAAAAACAGCGTCATGCCGAGAAAGCCACCGGGAATAAAGGACAGTAACCAGAAACGCCCTTGCCAGACCACTACCGCCGAGAAGGGTACGGTAGTAATTACGCTCGCCCAGAACGCGGACAGTCCACTTACAGAGGCCAGCCAACCGGCAGCCAGCGCGGCGAAAAATGCCCACACCATCCCGGAATAATTAACCGCCAGACTTCTGATAAACCCCGATTTACCGCCGCCTGCGGCATAAAAACTGCAAAAGGCGACGAAGCCAATGGTTCCTAATAATTCCCATCCCTGAGAGAGCCCGACATGTGAAGACACTAACTGCCAAAGCCCTGCACAAATACCGACGGTGACACCCGTTGCCGTGAGTCCGTTCATCTTGTTCCCCTCTGGTTAGACATGGACGAAAGCTACTCTTACATGTGCAGACTATAGAGAAATAAAACCTGATTGAGTGAAAGGGTATCGGGTCAAAGAAACAAATATTGCACTACCGCACACTGCGAAAAGATTGTTGAACATCATTCAACAAAAAGGCGAAATACAGCGAATTAAATTTAAGCGGGTTCTTTTATCAGATTATCGTTGCTATTCTCAATTCATCGAAAACAGCCACAAAAACCAGGGGAATGTGAATGAGTATAAAAAATCTACCTGCCGACTATTTATTGGCTGCACAACAGGGTGATATCGATAAAGTAAAAACCTGCCTTGCGCTGGGTGTCGATATTAATACCTGCGATCGTCAGGGGAAAACGGCAATTACGCTGGCAAGTTTATATCAGCAATATGCTTGCGTTCAGGCATTAATTGATGCCGGAGCGGATATTAATAAGCAAGATCATACCTGTTTAAATCCTTTTTTAATTAGCTGTCTGAACGATGATTTAACGCTACTACGAATTATTTTACCGGCTAAACCCGATCTTAATTGCGTAACCCGTTTTGGCGGTGTCGGCCTGACGCCTGCCTGTGAAAAAGGCCATTTAAGTATTGTAAAAGAGCTTTTGGCGCATACGGAGATTAACGTTAACCAGACCAACCATGTAGGCTGGACGCCGCTACTGGAAGCGATTGTGCTTAATGATGGTGGTATTAAACAGCAGGCGATTGTGCAGTTATTGCTGGAACACGGTGCCAGCCCGCATCTGACCGATAAATATGGCAAAACGCCACTGGAACTGGCGCGGGAACGGGGCTTTGAAGAGATTGCGCAGTTACTGATTGCCGCAGGTGCATAAACCGGGAGGCTTGCTATCAACACACCAGAAAGACGGTGTGTGTGGGCGCTAACTGCGGATGCGGATTTTCTGGCGCAGCGGGGGCAAGGACAGGTTGAACAGGTCTTTGCCAGAGCGGTAAATATCGCACTCCCGGCTCGCCAGCAGTTGCTGACGCTGCTTTGTGAAGAGTACGACAATGCGCCAAACAGTTGTCGGTTGGCACTCACTCACTTTGATGATCTGTTCCGGCATGGTGATAAGGTTCAGTTTGACGATCAAGGTATTACGGTTGGTCAACATCTTCATATAGAGATGAGTCGTTGTCGGCGTTGGCTGTCCCCAACCTTGCAAATGACCGCTGTGAATTTTCACCTTATCGCCTGGCAACAGTGGCACGACATTATTCATCAGCACCTGGGGGAAAATGAAACCCTGTTTAATTATCGCGGCGATAATCCGTTTTATCAGGCGTTAAATAAAGAACTACATATTAAACGACGGGCAGTTATTCAGGCAGTAAACGAAAAACAAAATATCGCCGCAGCGGTCGCCAGTATGATGGGGTTAGGGATTGGCCTTACGCCATCAGCCGATGATTATCTGACCGGACTGGTACTTATTTTATTTATTTCCGGGCATCCGGCGGAAAAATACAAAGAGGAATTTTATCGCGGTCTGCAACGCGGCAGAAATAATACCACATTATTAAGTGCCATAACGCTGGAAGCCGCATTACAACAACGCTGCCGGGAAAATATTCATCATTTTATTCACGATATTATTTATGGCGTCCCTGGGAATTCAACTCAGGCAATAGAAAAAATTAAACATATTGGCTCCAGTTCCGGCTGCGACATGCTGTATGGCATGGCCGATGGTTGTGCGCTGAGCCAAACCTACGGAGGGAATTATGTCAGTTAAAATAGTCATTAAACCGAATACCTATTTTGATTCTGTCTCGCTGATGTCTATCTCCACGCGTGCAAATAAACTCGACGGCGTCGAGCAGGCATTTGTGGCGATGGCGACCGAAATGAACAAAGGTGTGCTGAAAAATTTAGGACTGCTGACGCCGGAGCTGGAACAGGCGAAAAACGGCGACCTGATGATTGTCATCAATGGTAAATCGGGTGCGGACAATGAGCAGTTGCTGGCGGAGATTGAAGAACTGTTCAATAGCAAAGCGCAAAGCGGCTCGCACGAGGCGCGTTACGCCACTATTGCCAGCGCCAAAAAGCATATCCCGGAAAGTAACCTGGCGGTGATTTCGGTCAACGGTCTGTTTGCCGCTCGCGAAGCGCGTCAGGCGCTGCAAAACGATCTCAACGTGATGCTGTTTTCCGATAACGTCTCAGTTGAAGATGAACTGGCGCTCAAGCAACTGGCCCACGAAAAAGGGCTGCTGATGATGGGGCCAGACTGCGGTACGGCGATTATTAACGGCGCGGCGCTCTGTTTTGGCAACGCCGTGCGTCGTGGCAACATCGGTATTGTTGGCGCATCTGGCACCGGCAGCCAGGAACTGAGCGTCCGCATTCATGAATTTGGTGGCGGCGTTTCACAACTGATTGGCACCGGCGGGCGCGACCTGAGCGAGAAAATCGGCGGCCTGATGATGCTCGACGCCATCGGGATGCTGGAAAACGATCCGCAAACTGAAATCATTGTGCTTATCTCCAAACCGCCCGCGCCTGCGGTGGCCCGTAAAGTGCTGGAACGCGCGCGCGCCTGCCGCAAGCCGGTGGTGGTCTGCTTCCTCGGTCGCGTTGAAACGCCGGTGGATGAGCAGGGGCTACAGTTTGCCCGCGGCAGCAAAGAGGCGGCGCTAAAAGCGGTGATGCTCTCCGGCGTGAAACAGGAAAATCTCGACCTGCATACGCTTAACCAGCCGTTGATTGCTGATGTGCGTGCGCGTCTGCAACCGCAGCAGAAATACATACGTGGCCTGTTCTGCGGCGGCACGCTGTGCGACGAAACCATGTTCGCGGTGATGGAAAAACATGGCGATGTCTACAGCAACATTCAGCCCGATCCTGAATTCCGCCTGCAAGATATCAACCGCAGCATCAAACACACCTTCCTCGACTTTGGCGATGACGACTTCACCAACGGCAAGCCGCATCCAATGATTGACCCCACCAACCGCATCAGTCGCTTGATCGAAGAAGCGCGCGATCCAGAAGTGGCGGTGATCGTGATGGATTTTGTGCTCGGATTTGGATCGCATGAAGATCCGGTCGGCTCCACCATCGAGGCGATCAAAGAAGCGAAAGCGATCGCCGCCGCCGAAGGACGCGAGTTGATCATTCTCGCCTATGTGCTGGGCACCGATCTCGATACGCCATCATTAGAACAACAAAGCCAGATGCTGCTTGATGCCGGAGTGATTCTGGCGAGCAGCAGCACCAATACCGGATTGCTGGCGCGTGAATTTATCTGCAAAGGGGAGGAAGCCTGATGAGCCAGTCACTGTTTAGCCAACCGTTGAACGTTATTAACGTCGGTATCGCCATGTTTAGCGATGACCTGAAAAAGCAGCATGTAGAAGTGACTCAACTCGACTGGACGCCGCCGGGGCAGGGCAATATGCAGGTGGTGCAGGCGCTGGATAACATTGCCGATTCGCCGCTGGCAGACAAAATCGCCGCCGCTAACCAGCAGGCGCTGGAGCGCATTATCCAGTCGCATCCGGTGCTGATTGGTTTTGATCAGGCGATTAACGTGGTGCCGGGCATGACGCCGAAAACCATTCTTCACGCCGGGCCGCCGATCACCTGGGAAAAAATGTGCGGCGCGATGAAAGGCGCGGTCACCGGGGCGTTGGTGTTCGAAGGGCTGGCGAAAGATCTCGATGAGGCGACTGAACTGGCGGCCTCCGGGGAGATCACCTTCTCGCCGTGCCACGAACACGACTGCGTGGGATCGATGGCGGGCGTTACCTCGGCCTCGATGTTTATGCACATCGTGAAAAACAAAACCTACGGCAACATCGCTTATACCAATATGAGCGAGCAGATGGCGAAGATTTTGCGTATGGGTGCCAACGATCAGAGCGTGATCGACCGCCTCAACTGGATGCGCGATGTGCAGGGGCCAATGCTGCGCGACGCGATGAAAATTATCGGTGAGATCGATCTGCGCTTAATGCTGGCGCAGGCGCTGCATATGGGCGATGAGTGCCATAACCGCAATAACGCCGGGACGACGCTGCTGATTCAGGCACTGACGCCGGGGATCATTCAGGCAGGCTATTCCGTCGAGCAACAGCGCGAAGTGTTCGAGTTTGTCGCCAGCAGCGACTACTTCTCCGGCCCGACGTGGATGGCGATGTGTAAAGCGGCGATGGATGCGGCGCACGGCATCGAATACAGCACCGTGGTCACCACCATGGCGCGTAACGGCGTCGAGTTCGGCCTGCGGGTCAGCGGCCTGCCGGGGCAGTGGTTTACCGGCCCAGCGCAGCAGGTCATCGGCCCGATGTTTGCTGGTTATAAGCCGGAAGATTCGGGGCTGGATATCGGCGACAGCGCTATCACAGAAACCTACGGTATTGGCGGGTTTGCCATGGCGACCGCGCCTGCAATCGTCGCACTGGTGGGCGGCACGGTGGAAGAGGCTATCGATTTCTCCCGTCAGATGCGCGAAATCACCCTTGGCGAAAACCCCAACGTCACCATTCCGCTGCTCGGTTTTATGGGCGTGCCGTCGGCAATCGACATCACCCGCGTGGGTAGCAGCGGCATTCTGCCGGTGATCAACACCGCCATCGCCCATAAAGATGCGGGCGTCGGCATGATTGGCGCGGGCATTGTGCATCCACCATTCGCCTGCTTCGAGAAAGCCATTCTCGGCTGGTGCGAACGTTACGGCGTCTGACTTACATGTTTATGCCGGATGCGGTGTGAACGCCTTATCCGGCCTACGGATGGCCCGAGAATTGTAGGCCTGATAAGCGTAGCGCATCAGGCAGTCTGGCGTTGGTCATAACCTAATCACCCTCTGTAGCGGACATAACAACATGAAAGAGCTTGTGGTCGTTGCCATTGGTGGCAACAGCATTATCAAAGATAACGCCAGCCAGTCGATTGAGCATCAGGCGGAGGCGGTGAAAGCCGTGGCCGATACGGTGCTGGAAATGCTGGCTTCCGATTACGACATTGTGCTGACCCACGGTAACGGGCCGCAGGTCGGGCTGGATTTACGCCGTGCGGAGATTGCCCACGAGCGCGAAGGGCTGCCCTTAACGCCGCTGGCGAACTGTGTGGCAGATACGCAGGGCGGCATCGGCTATCTGATCCAACAGGCGCTGAATAACCGGCTGGCGCGTCACGGCGAGAAAAAAGCCGTCACCGTGGTAACTCAGGTGGAAGTGGATAAAAACGATCCAGGTTTTGCCCATCCCACCAAGCCCATTGGTGCATTCTTCAGTGAAAGCCAGCGTGACAAACTACAAAAGGCAAACCCTGACTGGTGTTTTGTTGAAGATGCCGGACGGGGCTATCGCCGCGTGGTCGCCTCGCCGGAACCGAAACGTATTGTCGAAGCACCCGCCATTAAGGCGCTGATCCAACAAGGTTTTGTCGTAATTGGCGCGGGCGGCGGTGGAATTCCGGTAGTGCGTACTGAAGCGGGGGATTACCAAAGCGTGGACGCGGTTATTGACAAAGATCTCTCTACCGCGCTGCTGGCCCGTGAAATTCACGCCGACATTCTGGTGATCACCACCGGCGTCGAAAAAGTCTGTATCCACTTTGGTAAACCGCAGCAGCAGGCGCTGGATCGGGTGGATATTGCCACCATGACTCGCTATATGCAGGAAGGGCATTTTCCGCCCGGCAGCATGTTGCCAAAAATCATCGCCAGCCTGACGTTCCTGGAGCAGGGCGGCAAAGAAGTGATTATCACCACGCCGGAATGCCTGCCTGCGGCGCTGCGCGGTGAAACGGGCACCCATATTATTAAAACGTAAGGACGTAGGATGAAAGAAAGCAATAGCCGCCGTGAATTTCTGAGCCAGAGCGGTAAGATGGTCACCGCCGCCGCGCTGTTTGGTACCTCTGTGCCGCTCGCCCATGCGGCGGTAGCTGGCACCCTAAACTGCGAAGCGAACAACACCATGAAAATCACTGACCCGCATTACTATCTCGATAACGTGCTGCTGGAAACCGGTTTTGACTACGAAAACGGTGTGGCGGTGCAGACCCGCACGGCGCGCCAGACCGTGGAGATTCAGGACGGCAAAATTGTCGCCCTGCGCGAGAACAAGCAGCATCCGGACGCCACGCTGCCGCACTATGACGCTGGCGGTAAGTTGATGCTACCCACCACTCGCGACATGCATATTCATCTCGACAAAACCTTCTACGGCGGGCCGTGGCGCTCGCTCAATCGTCCGGCAGGCACCACTATCCAGGACATGATCAAACTCGAGCAGAAAATGCTGCCGGAGTTACAACCGTATACGCAGGAGCGGGCGGAAAAACTGATCGATCTATTGCAGTCGAAAGGCACCACCATTGCCCGCAGCCACTGCAATATCGAACCGGTTTCCGGCCTGAAAAATCTGCAGAATTTGCAGGCGGTGCTGGCGCGACGTCAGGCGGGCTTCGAGTGTGAAATCGTCGCCTTCCCGCAGCACGGTTTGCTGCTGTCGAAATCGGAACCCTTAATGCGCGAAGCGATGCAGGCGGGTGCGCATTACGTCGGCGGGCTGGACCCGACCAGTGTTGATGGCGCGATGGAAAAATCCCTCGACACCATGTTTCAGATTGCGCTGGACTACGACAAAGGTGTCGATATTCACCTGCACGAAACCACTCCGTCGGGCGTGGCAGCCATCAATTATATGGTTGAAACGGTAGAGAAAACGCCGCAACTGAAAGGTAAGTTGACCATCAGCCACGCCTTTGCGCTGGCTACGCTCAACGAACAACAGGTCGATGCGCTGGCGAATCGGATGGCGGCGCAGCAAATTTCTATCGCCTCGACGGTGCCGATTGGCACGCTGCATATGCCGCTCAAACAGTTGCACGACAAAGGCGTAAAAGTGATGACTGGCACTGACAGCGTTATCGACCACTGGTCGCCTTATGGTCTGGGCGACATGCTGGAAAAAGCCAATCTCTACGCGCAGCTCTATATTCGTCCTAACGAACAGAACCTCTCCCGTTCGCTGTTTCTAGCCACTGGCGATGTATTGCCGCTGAATGAAAAAGGCGAGCGTGTATGGCCAAAAGCGCAGGATGATGCCAGCTTTGTGCTGGTGGACGCCTCCTGTTCCGCCGAGGCGGTGGCGCGTATCTCGCCGAGAACCGCAACGTTCCATAAAGGGCAACTGGTGTGGGGGAGTGTGGCAGGTTGATGCGCATTTGAAACGCCTGCAACGGTGAATTGTAAGAGATTTAAGCCCCAGGGAGTGGGGCGGGAATGGTTTGCTAATGAATGATCCTGAACTTTATAATCTCGCGGCATAATTTCCAGGGGATTATTTGAGAGAAATACACAAAAGTGAGTTTTAACAAAGGTATTTATCAGGCCATAAATGTGACCTGCTTCGGATAAAAAAGATTCAGTATCGAAAAACCAATGATACTCTTGCTGATGGTTACCAACAGTAATTAAGATGTGATTTGTTTTTCCGTAATCGCAAAAATATTGCCATGACCATAAAAGAAAAATTCTCACAAAAATATCCCCATGCTTCCTTTTGTACTTTTGGCGATTCAGCAGCGTTGGCCGATCACCTCGCAACGTTGATTGCGACTGGTGTTAAAACAGCTTCCTGTGGTTCGCTGGCGGGATGTATTGAAGACAACGCATTTCCGATGATTGGTGAGTATAAGATTGTAGAAAATAGCCGTGGTGAGCCTGTATGTGTTATCAGAGTGATTGGCCTGCATTTACTGCGCTTTTCTGATGTCACCGTGGAGCTTGCCCGTAAGGAAGGTGAAGGTGACCTCAGTCTTGAATATTGGCGTAATGAACACCGTCGTTTTTTCCAGGCAGAAGGAAGCTATTCACCAGAAATGGACGTTATATTTGAAGAATATGCCCTTATTGACGTTGTGTAGATAACTATTTATCTACGCGAAATAAACTCACACACATAAAATATCGCTAATTTTGTTTATTTTGCTATTTTTTACGTGATGAATGTCACACTTATTGTTGCTGCCCGTTTTGTCCATATTTATAACCATATTTTTAATAGCTGCCTGAAATAGGGCTGTTTATTCTGCATAAAAATATTCGAAAATTCTTATTCTCTCCAGCGCGCTAATTTGGGCGAACACTTCCTGACTACCCTGCAATGAGGCTGAAATGATGAATAAACGTTTTGTTATCAATATGGTGTCTTCGCTGTTATTAGGCGCTGCGCTAATTTCTGCGCCGCTCCAGGCAGCGGAAAAAGTCGTGGTGAATATCTCTAAAGTCGATGGTATGCCGTGGTTTAATCGCATGGGCGAAGGTGTGGTTGAGGCGGGTAACGCCTTTGGTGTTAATGCCTCACAGGTGGGGCCTTCAAGTACTGATGCTCCGCAACAAGTTAAAATTATTGAGGATTTAATCGCCCGTAAGGTTAATGCAATTACTATCGTGCCAAACGATGCCAACGTGCTGGAACCGGTATTCAAAAAAGCGCGAGATGCCGGAATTGTGGTTCTGACCAACGAATCCCCCGGTCAGCCAAGTGCTAACTGGGATATTGAAATCATTGATAACGAAAAATTTGCCGCTGAATATGTTGAGCATATGGCGAAACGCATGGGGGGCAAGGGCGGCTATGTGATTTACGTGGGTAGTTTGACCGTGCCGCAGCATAACTTATGGGCTGACTTGCTGGTGAAATACCAGAAAGAGCATTACCCGGATATGCATGAAGTTACCCGCCGCATGCCGGTTGCCGAGAGTGTGGATGACTCACGTCGTACCACACTGGACCTGATGAAAACCTATCCTGACTTGAAAGCGGTTGTCTCCTTTGGTTCAAACGGTCCGATTGGCGCGGGACGTGCGGTGAAAGAGAAACGGGCGAAAAATAAAGTCGCAGTCTATGGCATGATGATCCCTTCACAGGCGGCATCACTGATTAAAAGTGGTGATATCACCGAAGGGATTACTTACGATCCGGCCTCTGCAGGTTACGCACTCGCAGCCGTCGCCAGCACGTTGCTGAAGGGTGAAGAGATCAAACCTGGATTAGAAATGCAGAATCTGGGTAAGGCCGACGTAGATATGGATAAGCGAATTATCCGTTTCCATAAGGTATTACTGGTCAACAAAGACAATATCGACTCACTTTATTAATCCATTTCTTCGGGGCGAAAGCCCCGATTCTTATTGCCAGGGGATGTTATGGAAACTTTCCTTTCCCTTCGTCATATCAACAAAACGTTTCATGCCACGCGAGCGCTGCGCGATGTTTCTCTCGACTTTATGTCGGGTGAAGTGCACTGCCTTGCCGGGCAAAACGGCTGTGGTAAATCGACGTTGATTAAAATTATGTCCGGTGTTTATCGCCCGGATGAGGGAGCGGAAATTACGCTTGGTGGGAAAAACTGGTCAAAGCTGACACCCGCCGCTTCGGTGGCGCAGGGGATTCAGGTGATTTATCAGGACCTCTCTTTATTTCCTAACCTGAGTGTCTGGGAGAATATCGCCGTGAATCACTATCACCACGGTCTGTTTGTTAACCGCCGTCGTCTGCGTGAGGTGGCGCAGGCGGCAATGACCAGTATTAACGTCACATTGCCACTGGATACACTCGTTTCTGAGCTTTCAATTGCCCGCTGTCAGCTGGTGGCTATTTGCCGTGCACTGGCGCAGGACGCACGGTTGATCGTGATGGATGAACCAACCGCTTCGCTGACCCATCAGGAAGTGCAAGGGTTATTACAGGTGGTGCATCAATTGCGTGAACGCGGGATCTGCGTGGTCTTCGTCAGTCATCGTCTGGAAGAAGTGATGGAAGTTTCCGACCGTATTTCAGTGCTGAAAGATGGTGAGCTGGTCGGGACTTTTCCGGCTGCAGAGATGACCACAAAACAACTCGGTTTCCTGATGACCGGCCAGGAGTTTGAATATCAGGTGCGAGAGTTGTGGCAGGGAAAATCCAGCACCCCGGTGCTGGAGGTGCGTAATTTAAGTCGTCATGGGGAATATCTAAATATTAACTTGCGGGTGGAAGCGGGCGAAGTGGTATCGATTGTTGGCCTGCTTGGTGCGGGGCGCACGGAATTATGTCTGAGTCTGTTTGGTATGACCCGACCGGATGCTGGCGAGATCCTCATCAACGGCCAGCCGGTTACACTGCATAGTAACCAGGACGCTATCCGCCACGGTATTGGTTATGTTTCGGAAGATCGCATGTCGCGCGGTTTGGTGATGGCGCAATCTATTGAAGACAACATCATTAGCACTGTTTTTCACAAGGTAAAAGATCGCTTCGGCTTTCTGAGTGAAACTAAAGTTCGTGACCTGGTGGACAGGCTAATCAAGGCATTGACCATCAAAGTCTCTGATCCTCATCTTCCGGTGAATACGCTTTCTGGTGGTAACGCGCAGCGAGTATCGATCGCCAAATGGCTGGCGATTGGGCC
The DNA here is from genome assembly GCF_046486385.1 of Escherichia sp. WS33. NCBI lineage: Bacteria > Pseudomonadati > Pseudomonadota > Gammaproteobacteria > Enterobacterales > Enterobacteriaceae > Escherichia > Escherichia sp. WS33. The sequence goes on from NZ_JBJQLJ010000028.1 coordinate 28,863, forward strand.
ACGACTGTTGATTCTCGATAGCCCGACAGTCGGTGTTGATATCGCCAACAAAGCAGGAATATACGGCATTATCAGCGATCTGGCGGCTCATGGCATTGCGGTATTGATGATCTGCGATGAAATTGAAGAAGCGTGGTATCAAAGCCACCGGATTTTGGTAATGCAAAAAGGTCAGATCACCCATAGCTTCCTGCCTGACAGCAGTTCTCAGGCCAGGATTGCGGAGGTGGTAAATGGCTGAACTGAAAAAACGCCATGAATTCTGGCTGGCATTACTGATTGTGGTGCTGTTTGTTGGCCTTGCCTGGCGCAGCGACGAGTTTCTGACATTCGGTAATTTGTACGATCTCGCCAATAACTATGCCATGTTGACTATTCTCGCCTGTGGTTTGTTTGTGGTGTTGATTTCCGGTGGAATTGATATTTCGTTTCCAGCAATGACCATCATTGCGCAATACGGCATGGTGCTGTTGCTGCAAAAAATTGGTGGCAACTTCGCTGTCGCGTTTGCACTGGCGGGCTGCATCGGCATTTTACTTGGCTTAATTAACGCCTTACTGGTTAATCGCCTACGGGTGCCTTCTATCATCATCACTATCTCGACGCTGAATATTTTCTATGGCCTGCTGTTATGGTTGAGTAAAGGTGTGTGGCTGTACGACTTTCCGCCGTGGTTTGAGCAGGGGGTTATGTTGTTCAAGTACACCGATGCTGATGGCTATGACTATGGCCTTGGTCTGCCGCTGATCGCCATGATTACGGTGGTGCTGCTAACAGCGTTTATCATGAATTTCACCAGTGTAGGGCGCAAAATTTATGCCCTTGGCGGGAACCGCGAATCAGCCAGTCGCATCGGCTTTAGCGTGCTGAAACTGCAACTTTTCGTCTATGGCTATATGGGATTGATGTCTGGCGCTGCGGGTGTAGTGCAGTCGTGGACGGTGATGACTGTCGCCCCCGATTCTCTTCTGGGTTATGAGCTGACAGTACTGGCTGCGGTGGTGCTTGGCGGCACTAGTTTGCTCGGCGGGCGCGGCACGTTAACCGGTACTTTGCTCGGCGTGGTGTTGTTGGCAGTGATGCAAAACGGGCTAAATTTATTGGGAGTCTCGTCTTACTGGCAAACATTGATCACCGGCATCATCATCGTTGCCAGCATTAGTGCCACGGCGTGGAGTCAGCATCAGAACCGGAGTCTGCTATGAAAAAATCGTGGCGTAATAACGTTGAGTTTTACTTGATCGGCCTGCTGGTGCTAACTGTTGCCGCGTTCAGCATTACTATGCCGGAGATTTTCTGGTCGATAAGTAATTTCCAGTCCGTCGCTTCGCAAATGCCCGTGCTGGGCATTCTGGCGTTGGCTATGGCGGTGACCATGCTTTGCGGTGGCATTAACTTGTCAATTATAGCCACTGCTAACGCCTGTTCACTGGTGATGGCGTGGGTGGCGACTCAGTATCCACCGGGTATTGCTACGGTTGTCGCTACGTTACTGGCGGGCGCTGGCGCGGCGGTGATAATCGGTTTATGTAACGGCGTATTGATTGCTGGTATTCGAGTGTCGCCAATTCTTGCAACGCTTGGGATGATGACGTTGCTCAAAGGGATAAATATTCTGGTGACAGGTGGTAGCGCCATTGCCAATTATCCCTCATGGGTGCTGTGGTTGAATCATGCGCAATGGTTCGGTATTCCGCTACCGATGTGGTTGTTTGCCGCAGTGGCACTGGGGCTATGGATATTGCTGGAGAAAACGCCGCTCGGTAAAGCCATTTACCTGATTGGGTCTAACGAACGAGCAACACTTTACTCCGGCATTAACACTCGTCGGGTGCTGATTTGGGTTTATGTCATTTCCGCCTTGCTTTGTGCGGTAGCGGCATTTTTGATGATGTCGAAACTCAACTCGGCTAAGGCCTCTTATGGCGAATCGTACTTGCTGGTGTCAATCCTCGCGGCAGTACTCGGTGGGGTTAATCCGGACGGCGGCAGCGGGCGGATAATTGGTATGGTGCTGGCGCTGTTTCTTCTGCAAATTATTGAAAGCGGCTTCAATATTCTCGGTATAAGCCCCTACCTGACGATGGCCTTATGGGGAACGTTGCTGCTCTGTTTCATTCAGGTTCGCGGCATGTTGGGGCTGGATCGGGTGGTTTAAATATTGGCTATATTCAATGGACGCGTTTTGCCGCGATGACATATCAGGCGTCGCCAAATACACATAGCTAATCAGGAGTAAACACAATGAAGATCAAAGCTGTTGGTGCATATTCCGCTAAACAACCACTTGAACCGATGGATATCACACGGCGTGAACCGGGACCGAATGATGTCAAAATCGAAATCGCTTACTGTGGCGTCTGCCATTCCGATCTCCACCAGGTCCGTTCCGAGTGGGCGGGGACGGTTTACCCCTGCGTACCGGGTCATGAAATTGTGGGGCGTGTGGTAGCCGTTGGTGATCAGGTAGAAAAACATGCGCCGGGCGATCTGGTCGGTGTCGGCTGCATTGTCGACAGTTGTAAACATTGCGAAGAGTGTGAAGACGGGCTGGAAAACTACTGTGATCACATGACCGGCACCTATAACTCGCCGACGCCGGACGAACCGGGCCATACTCTGGGCGGCTACTCACAACAGATCGTCGTTCATGAGCGATATGTTCTGCGTATTCGTCACCCGCAAGAGCAGCTGGCGGCGGTGGCTCCTTTGTTGTGTGCAGGGATCACCACGTATTCGCCGCTACGTCACTGGCAGGCCGGGCCGGGTAAAAAAGTGGGCGTGGTCGGCATCGGCGGTCTGGGACATATGGGGATCAAGCTGGCCCACGCGATGGGGGCGCATGTGGTGGCATTTACCACTTCTGAGGCAAAACGCGAAGCGGCAAAAGCCCTGGGGGCCGATGAAGTTGTTAACTCACGCAATGCCGATGAGATGGCGGCTCATCTGAAGAGTTTCGATTTCATTTTGAATACAGTAGCTGCGCCACATAATCTCGACGATTTTACCACCTTGCTGAAGCGTGATGGCACCATGACGCTGGTTGGTGCGCCTGCGACACCGCATAAATCGCCGGAAGTTTTCAACCTGATCATGAAACGCCGTGCGATAGCCGGTTCTATGATTGGCGGCATTCCAGAAACTCAGGAGATGCTCGATTTTTGCGCCGAACATGGCATCGTGGCTGATATAGAGATGATTCGGGCCGATCAAATTAATGAAGCCTATGAGCGAATGCTGCGTGGTGATGTGAAATATCGTTTTGTTATCGATAATCGCACACTAACAGACTGAAAAAATTAATAAATACCCTGTGGTTTAACATATTAACTTCGCTCTCCACTTAACTTTTTAGTTAAGGAGAGCGAAATAATATCAAAGTAGCAGTAAAACCTATAACGTAAATTCAAATTGTTAAATTAACTCCCTCCAGTACACAATACTTCTCACGTTAGTTATGAGCGATTTCTGATAGTGCCTGGTTTAATGAGAGCTTTATTATCTGCGACGTTTATTTTTATTTAAGAGAGATCGCGATGATATCATTAAAAGCTCCGCACAATAATTTGATGCCATATACGCAACAAAGCATACTTAATACGGTTAAAAACAATCAGTTACCAGAGGATATCAAAAGCTCCCTGGTTTCCTGTGTCGATATATTCAAGGTTTTGATTAAACAATATTATGATTATCCTTATGATTGTCGTGATGATTTAGTCGATGACGACAAACTCATTCATCTCATGGCTGCCGTACGAGACTGTGAGTGGTTAGACGATAACGCACTCACCATAAATGTGCAGTTTAATGATTTCCCTGGATTTTATGACTGGATGGATTACCCTGATCACCCGGTTAAGTTTGTTTTTCGCATACTTGAAAATCAAAAAGGGACAGTTTGGGTATATGACCAGGATGATGCGTTTCTTGATATTAAAGCAAATGTGCAGGCTGGACGCTTTACCGGGCTTAAGAAATTAGTGCAGTTTATCGATTCAGTGCGAACAGATTGCAAATGTATTCTTCTTGAACACCATATGCCTTTGCTGAGAATTTTCCCTAAAGGGAAAGAGTGTATGCGTGTGGAAAAATGGCTTCGCGAAATGTCGTCTATTCCGGAGACAGACGCGCCCATTAAGCAGGCGCTTGCGCATGGATTATTATTACACTTAAAAAATATCCACCCTGTTTTTCCTGAATCACTGGTGATGTTATTGCTCTCTGTTCTGGACGTAAAAACATACAGAGATGACGCACGATTAAATGAATGGATATCGAATAGAGTGCAGGAATTAGGTGACAGATATTATCCTGTAAATAAGCACGTTAAAATCCGCTACACTCTTTAGTTCAGAAAGGGTTCCACCTGCAAGTTGTTATTCCACCAGAGAGTGAATCGCAAAGCAGGTAATCATTTCATCTGTATATCCGTATGCCAAATGGCATTCCACCGCCTTTTTCGCCGATATTTTGTTGTGATCGGCGACGCTTCGCTTAAAAAAGCACCAGCAGTGGTTTCGCAGCTATGCGGTGTATAAAAAATGATCTCATGCAGATGTTTTGTGAATGTGTGGGTTGACATTCATATGAAAAAAATCATAATTCCATTATGTTTGTGTGGGGTCTTTTCTGTACCTTACGCATCGCACTCAAGCCTGACAGAAAATATGCTGTAAGGCTCATATCAAAAACCGCCATTAGCTCATCAGGAAGAGCAGACGACAACCAGGATTGTTGTATGGTACGGGGTTCGAGGCCTCGATGGCGGTCCAACTTTTCAAAACTCTTCTGAATCAGATCCCCTTATTATCATCCCTGCAAAGTGGAACATTGCCATTGTTTGGCTATTCAGGACGGGGCAGACCAATGAAAAAAGCCCACACAGGGGAGAGTGGGCTGAAATGGGAAGCTAAAGACTCAAGTAAACTTATCGGAAATAAGGACCACGCATTACGGGGGCTATCATCGCCGATGGCCGGGATTCGGCAAATCAGGTTGATTACGTAGAGAGTAAATTATCTGCTCACCGCTGCGTCACCCCTTCGTAAATCAGGCGTAGCGCGAATACACCAATAATTGCACCAATAACCCGACTGGCAACGCGTTGCATACGCCCATAAGCACGACGCACAGCGGGCAAAGAAAACGCCTGACTAAGAAAAACTCGCCAGATAATTGATGCGAGCACAATCCCCGCCCAGGCCATTAAACGTGCCCATGTTGGTGTTTCGGCATTTAATGTTACTGAGAAAATACTAATAAAAAATAAAACGGTTTGCGGGTTAGAGAGATCGGTAATTAATCCGCGGCGAAAAAAGACATACCAGGGGGCGCTAATCGGTTGTTGTAGTGTGCTCATTTGCGGTGTTGACTGGCGGCGCATGCTGCACCACGCAAACCATAAGAGATAAGCGCCGCCGACGATTCTGATAAGCGAAAAAATCTCCTCACACTGCGTAATTAGTGTTGCAAGACCAAACAAACCCAACCCGGAATAAAATGCATCGCCCAGCGCCACCCCCAGCCCGGTCAGCACACCTGCGCGTCGACCGGAAGCCAGGCTGGTTTGTACTACCACAAAGAGATTGGCTCCCGGATTAAAAAAAGTAATCACGAACAGTCCTACGGTCAGGTAAACGGCGTGCAAAGGATCCATAGTGATTTCATCCATAAATAAGTGAAGTAACTTCATCATATTTCTACCAAAAATAATCGGGTGCGAAAGAGATCACAAAGTGTCTTATTTCCGGTTACTGGCTTTTATGCCCTGACTGAACTAATTATTAATCAACCCAATAATGTGGGTGGGTGATAGTGTGATAACAACTCTGGAGCCGTAATATGAAAATAATCTCTAAAATGTTAGTCGGTGCGTTAGCGTTTGCCGTTACCAATGTCTATGCCGCTGAATTGATGACCAAAGCGGAATTTGAAAAAGTTGAATCGCAGTATGAAAAAATAGGTGATATTTCAACCAGTAATGAAATGTCGACCGCAGATGCGAAAGAGGATTTGATCAAAAAAGCGGATGAAAAAGGGGCTGATGTGTTGGTACTGACCTCTGGTCAAACTGACAATAAGATCCACGGCACGGCAAATATTTATAAGAAGAAGTAATTCTGAACCCTATGTAAACATCCCCGATGCGTAAATTTATCGGTGATCATCATCTATTGAAATTTATGCCGGATAAAGCGTTCGCGCTGCATTCGGCAGTTCAGCTTTTCAGCCGCCGCCAGAACGTCGTCCGGCTGATGCCTAAATAATTCGCCGCTGCTGTTTTATCGCCATTAAATTTCTCCAGTGCCTGTTGTGGTGTCAGTAAGCGTGGAGCGGGAGTTTTCGCCGACTCGCGCGCCAGTTCCGGCAGTAGCAGCTGCAAAAATTGCGGCGTTAAATCCGGCGTCGGTTCCACACTTAAAAATAGCGCCAGTCGCTCCATCATATTGCGCAGTTCACGAATATTGCCCGGCCAGTCGTAGTGCACCAGCACGGTTTCGCTTGCCTGTAATCCCTGGCGTAATGCGGCAGAAAACGGGGCGGAGAGCGCCGCCAGAGACACTTTCAAAAAGCTTTCCGCCAGTGGCAGAATATCCGCCACCCGCTCGCGCAGTGGTGGCAATTGCAGACGCAAAATACTCAGCCGATAAAACAGGTCACGGCGAAACTGCCCTTGCCGCATATCTTCTTCCAGATTGCAGTGAGTGGCGCTAATGACCCGCACATCCACCGGAACAGGCTGATGCCCGCCGACGCGGGTGACCTCTTTTTCTTCCAGCACCCGCAGCAGCCGGGTCTGCAACGGCAGCGGCATTTCGCCAATCTCATCGAGAAACAGCGTACCTCCGTGGGCGATTTCAAACAGCCCGGCGCGACCGCCGCGTCGCGAGCCGGTAAACGCCCCTTCCTCATAGCCAAACAGTTCTGCTTCCAGCAGCGATTCGGCAATCGCCCCGCAGTTGACTGCAACAAACGGATGCGACTTTTTGCCCTGTCGCGCATCGTGGCGGGCAAAATATTCCCGATGAATCGCCTGGGCCGCCAGCTCTTTGCCCGTCCCCGTTTCCCCCTCAATCAACACCGCTGCACTGGAGCGGGCATACAGCAAAATAGTCTGCCGTACTTGTTCCATCTGTGGTGATTGACCGAGCATATCGCCCAGCACGTAACGAGTTCTCAGGGCGTTGCGGGTGGCATCGTGAGTGTTATGGCGTAACGACATGCGCGTCATATCCAGCGCATCGCTGAACGCCTGGCGCACGGTAGCGGCGGAATAGATAAAAATTCCGGTCATTCCGGCTTCTTCTGCCAGATCGGTAATCAGCCCCGCGCCGACCACCGCTTCGGTGCCGTTAGCTTTTAGCTCGTTAATCTGCCCGCGTGCGTCTTCTTCGGTAATGTAGCTACGTTGATCGAGGCGCAAATTAAAGGTTTTTTGAAACGCCACCAGCGCTGGAATGGTTTCCTGATAGGTGACAACGCCGATAGAAGAGGTGAGTTTTCCGGCTTTTGCCAGTGCCTGTAACACATCGTAGCCGCTCGGTTTAATCAAAATAACTGGCACTGACAGGCGGCTTTTCAGGTACGCGCCGTTAGAGCCAGCCGCGATGATGGCGTCACAGCGTTCGTTTGCCAGTTTCTTGCGGATGTAGGTCACTGCTTTTTCAAAGCCAAGCTGAATAGGGGTAATGTTCGCCAGGTGATCAAACTCGAGGCTGATATCGCGAAACAGCTCGAACAGGCGCGTTACAGATACCGTCCAGATAACCGGTTTGTCGTCATTAAGCCGTGGTGGATGTGCCATAGCGCACCGCAAAGTTAAGAAACCGAATATTGGGTTTAGTCTTGTTTCATAATTGTTGCAATGAAACGCGGTGAAACATTGCCTGAAACGTTAACTGAAACGCATATTTGCGGATTAGTTCATGACTTTATCTCTAACAAATTGAAATTAAACATTTAATTTTATTAAGGCAATTGTGGCACACCCCTTGCTTTGTCTTTATCAACGCAAATAACAAGTTGATAACAAAGGATGGGCTATGTCTCTACACTCTCCAGGTAAAGCGTTTCGCGCTGCACTGACTAAAGAAAATCCATTGCAGATTGTTGGCACCATCAACGCTAATCATGCGCTGTTGGCGCAGCGTGCCGGATATCAGGCAATTTATCTTTCTGGCGGTGGCGTGGCGGCAGGTTCGCTGGGGCTGCCCGATCTCGGTATTTCTACCCTTGATGATGTGCTGACCGACATTCGCCGTATCACCGACGTTTGTTCGCTGCCGCTGCTGGTGGATGCGGATATCGGTTTTGGTTCTTCGGCCTTTAACGTGGCGCGCACCGTGAAATCGATGATTAAAGCCGGTGCGGCAGGATTGCATATTGAAGATCAGGTTGGTGCGAAACGCTGCGGTCATCGTCCGAATAAAGCGATCGTCTCGAAAGAAGAGATGGTGGATCGGATCCGCGCGGCGGTGGATGCGAAAACCGATCCTGATTTTGTGATCATGGCGCGCACCGATGCTCTGGCGGTAGAGGGGCTGGATGCGGCGATCGAGCGTGCGCAGGCCTATGTTGAAGCGGGTGCCGAGATGTTGTTCCCGGAGGCGATTACCGAACTCGCCATGTACCGCCAGTTTGCCGATGCGGTGCAGGTGCCAATCCTCGCCAACATTACCGAATTTGGCGCAACACCGCTGTTTACCACCGACGAATTACGCAGCGCCCATGTCGCAATGGCGCTGTACCCGCTTTCAGCGTTCCGCGCCATGAACCGCGCCGCTGAACATGTCTACAACGTCCTGCGTCAGGAAGGCACGCAGAAAAGCGTCATCGATACCATGCAAACCCGCAACGAGCTGTACGAAAGCATCAACTACTACCAGTACGAAGAGAAGCTCGACGACCTGTTTGCCCGTAGCCAGGTGAAATAAAACACAACGAAAAATATCTCGACCCTACAAATGACGAGGACAATATGAGCGACACAACGATCCTGCAAAACAGTACCCATGTCATTAAACCGAAAAAATCGGTAGCACTTTCTGGCGTTCCGGCGGGCAATACGGCGCTCTGCACCGTGGGTAAAAGTGGCAATGACCTGCATTACCGTGGCTACGATATTCTTGATCTGGCGGAACATTGCGAATTTGAAGAAGTGGCGCACCTGCTGATCCACGGCAAACTGCCGACCCGTGACGAACTCGCCGCTTACAAAACGAAACTGAAAGCCCTGCGTGGTTTACCAGCTAATGTGCGTACCGTGCTGGAAGCCTTACCGGCGGCGTCGCACCCGATGGATGTCATGCGCACCGGCGTTTCCGCGCTCGGCTGCACACTGCCAGAAAAAGAGGGGCACACTGTCTCTGGCGCGCGGGATATTGCCGACAAACTGCTGGCATCACTTAGCTCGATTCTCCTTTATTGGTATCACTACAGTCACAACGGCGAACGCATCCAGCCGGAAACCGATGACGACTCCATCGGCGGTCACTTCCTGCATCTGCTGCACGGCGAAAAGCCATCGCAAAGCTGGGAAAAGGCGATGCATATCTCGCTGGTGCTGTACGCCGAACACGAGTTTAACGCCTCCACCTTTACCAGTCGGGTGATTGCGGGCACCGGCTCTGATATGTATTCCGCGATTATTGGCGCGATTGGCGCACTGCGCGGGCCAAAACACGGCGGGGCGAATGAAGTGTCGCTGGAGATCCAGCAACGCTACGAAACGCCGGACGAAGCCGAAGCAGATATCCGCAAGCGCGTGGAAAACAAAGAAGTGGTCATTGGTTTTGGTCATCCGGTTTACACCATCGCTGACCCGCGCCACCAGGTGATTAAACGTGTGGCGAAGCAGCTCTCGCAGGAAGGCGGTTCGCTGAAGATGTATAACATCGCCGATCGCCTGGAAACAGTGATGTGGGAGAGCAAAAAGATGTTCCCCAATCTCGACTGGTTCTCCGCTGTTTCCTACAACATGATGGGCGTTCCCACCGAGATGTTCACACCACTGTTTGTTATCGCCCGCGTCACCGGCTGGGCGGCGCACATTATCGAACAACGTCAGGACAACAAAATTATCCGTCCTTCCGCCAATTATGTTGGACCGGAAGACCGCCAGTTTGTCGCGCTGGATAAGCGCCAGTAAACCTCTACGAATAACAATAAGGAAACGTACCCAATGTCAGCTCAAATCAACAACATCCGCCCGGAATTTGATCGTGAAATCGTTGATATCGTCGATTACGTGATGAACTACGAAATCAGCTCCAAAGTAGCCTACGACACCGCCCATTACTGCCTGCTCGACACGCTCGGCTGCGGTCTTGAAGCTCTCGAATACCCGGCCTGTAAAAAACTGCTGGGGCCAATTGTCCCCGGCACTGTCGTACCCAACGGCGTGCGCGTCCCCGGAACTCAGTTCCAGCTCGACCCCGTCCAGGCGGCATTTAACATCGGCGCGATGATCCGCTGGCTCGATTTCAACGATACCTGGCTGGCGGCGGAGTGGGGCCATCCTTCCGACAACCTCGGCGGCATTCTGGCAACGGCGGACTGGCTTTCGCGCAACGCGGTCGCCAGCGGCAAAGCGCCGTTGACCATGAAACAGGTGCTGACCGCAATGATCAAAGCCCATGAAATTCAGGGCTGCATCGCGCTGGAAAACTCCTTTAACCGCGTCGGCCTCGACCACGTTCTGTTAGTGAAAGTGGCTTCCACCGCCGTGGTCGCCGAAATGCTCGGCCTGACCCGCGAGGAAATTCTCAACGCCGTTTCGCTGGCGTGGGTGGACGGTCAGTCGCTGCGCACCTATCGCCATGCGCCGAACACCGGCACGCGTAAATCCTGGGCGGCGGGCGATGCCACTTCCCGCGCGGTACGTCTGGCACTGATGGCGAAAACGGGCGAAATGGGTTACCCGTCAGCCCTGACTGCGCCGGTGTGGGGCTTCTACGACGTCTCCTTTAAAGGTGAATCGTTCCGCTTCCAGCGCCCGTACGGTTCCTACGTTATGGAAAATGTGCTGTTCAAAATCTCCTTCCCGGCGGAGTTCCACTCCCAGACGGCAGTTGAAGCAGCGATGACGCTCTATGAACAGATGCAGGCAGCAGGCAAAACGGCGGCGGATATCGAAAAAGTGACCATTCGCACCCACGAAGCCTGTATTCGCATCATCGACAAAAAAGGACCGCTCAATAACCCGGCAGACCGCGATCACTGCATTCAGTACATGGTGGCGATCCCGCTGCTGTTCGGGCGCTTAACGGCGGCAGATTACGAGGACAACGTGGCGCAAGATAAACGTATCGACGCCCTGCGCGAGAAGATCAATTGCTTTGAAGATCCGGCATTTACCGCTGACTACCACGACCCGGAAAAACGCGCCATCGCCAATGCCATTACCCTTGAGTTCACCGACGGCACACGATTTGAAGAAGTGGTGGTGGAGTACCCCATTGGTCATGCTCGCCGCCGTCAGGATGGTATTCCGAAACTGGTCGATAAATTCAAAATCAATCTCGCGCGCCAGTTCCCGACTCGCCAACAGCAGCGCATTCTGGAGGTTTCTCTCGACAGAACTCGCCTGGAACAGATGCCGGTCAATGAGTATCTCGACCTGTACGTCATTTAAGCAAACAGCGGTAAGGCGTAAGTTCAACAGGAGAGCATTATGTCTTTTAGCGAATTTTATCAGCGTTCGATTAACGAACCGGAGCAGTTCTGGGCCGAGCAGGCCCGGCGTATTGACTGGCAGACGCCCTTTACGCAAACGCTCGATCACAGCAATCCGCCGTTTGCCCGTTGGTTTTGTGAAGGCCGAACCAACTTGTGCCACAACGCTATCGACCGCTGGCTGGAGAAACAACCAGAGGCGCTGGCGCTGATTGCCGTCTCTTCGGAAACAGAAGAAGAGCGCACCTTTACCTTTCGTCAGCTTCATGACGAAGTAAACGCGGTGGCGTCAATGCTGCGCTCGCTGGGCGTGCAGCGTGGCGATCGGGTGCTGGTGTATATGCCGATGATTGCCGAAGCGCATATTACTCTGCTGGCCTGCGCGCGCATTGGCGCTATTCATTCGGTGGTGTTTGGGGGATTTGCCTCGCACAGCGTGGCGGCGCGAATTGATGATGCTAAACCGGTGCTGATTGTCTCGGCTGATGCCGGAGCGCGCGGTGGCAAAATCATTCCCTATAAAAAATTGCTCGACGATGCGATAAGTCAGGCGCAGCACCAGCCACGCCATGTTTTGCTGGTGGATCGCGGGCTGGCGAAAATGGCACGCGTCAGCGGGCGGGATGTCGATTTCGCGTCGTTGCGCCATCAACACATCGGCGCGCGGGTACCGGTGGCGTGGCTGGAATCCAACGAAACCTCCTGCATTCTCTACACCTCCGGCACGACCGGCAAACCTAAAGGCGTGCAGCGTGACGTCGGCGGATATGCGGTGGCGCTGGCGACCTCGATGGACACCATTTTTGGCGGCAAAGCGGGCGGTGTGTTCTTTTGTGCTTCGGATATCGGCTGGGTGGTGGGGCATTCGTATATCGTCTACGCGCCGCTGCTGGCGGGGATGGCGACTATCGTTTACGAAGGATTACCGACCTGGCCGGACTGCGGCGTGTGGTGGAAAATCGTCGAGAAATATCAGGTTAGCCGGATGTTCTCAGCGCCGACCGCCATTCGCGTGCTGAAAAAATTCCCTACCGCTGAAATTCGCAAACACGATCTCTCGTCGCTGGAAGTGCTCTATCTGGCTGGAGAACCGCTGGACGAGCCGACCGCCAGTTGGGTGAGCAATACGCTGGATGTGCCGGTCATCGACAACTACTGGCAGACCGAATCCGGCTGGCCGATTATGGCGATTGCTCGCGGTCTGGACGACAGGCCGACGCGTCTGGGAAGCCCCGGTGTGCCGATGTATGGCTATAACGTGCAGTTGCTTAATGAAGTCACCGGCGAACCGTGTGGCGTCAACGAGAAAGGGATGCTGGTGGTGGAAGGGCCGCTGCCGCCGGGGTGTATTCAGACCATCTGGGGCGACGACGGCCGCTTTGTGAAGACTTACTGGTCGCTGTTTTCCCGCCCGGTGTACGCCACCTTTGACTGGGGCATCCGTGACGCTGACGGTTATCACTTTATTCTCGGGCGCACTGACGATGTAATTAACGTTGCCGGGCATCGGCTGGGGACGCGCGAGATTGAAGAGAGTATCTCCAGCCATCCGGGCGTTGCCGAAGTGGCGGTGGTTGGGGTGAAAGATGCGCTGAAAGGGCAGGTGGCGGTGGCGTTTGTCATTCCGAAAGAGAGCGACAGTCTGGAAGATCGTGATGTGGCGCACTCGCAAGAGAAGGCGATTATGGCGCTGGTGGACAGCCAGATTGGCAACTTTGGCCGCCCGGCGCACGTCTGGTTTGTCTCGCAATTGCCAAAAACGCGATCCGGAAAAATGCTGCGCCGCACGATCCAGGCGATTTGCGAAGGACGCGATCCTGGGGATCTGACGACCATTGATGATCCTGCGTCGTTGGATCAGATCCGCCAGGCGATGGAAGAGTAAGGTATTGTCGGATGCGTCGCGTGGCGCATCCGACACCATGCGCCGATGCCTGATGCGACGCTTACCGCGTCTTATTATGCCTACCCACTGTTTTTACACCGATAATTTTTCCCCCACCTTTTTGCACTCATTCATATAAAAAATATATTTCCCCACGAAAACGATTGCTTTTTATCTTCAGATGAATAGAATGCGGCGGATTTTTTGGGTTTCAAACAGCAAAAAGGGGGAATTTCGTGTCGCAAGATAACAACTTTAGCCAGGGGCCAGTCCCGCAGTCGGCGCGGAAAGGGGTATTGGCATTGACGTTCGTCATGCTGGGATTAACCTTCTTTTCCGCCAGTATGTGGACCGGCGGCACTCTCGGAACCGGTCTTAGCTATCATGATTTCTTCCTCGCAGTTCTCATCGGTAATCTTCTCCTCGGTATTTACACTTCATTTCTCGGTTACATTGGCGCAAAAACCGGCCTGACCACTCATCTTCTTGCTCGCTTCTCGTTTGGTGTTAAAGGCTCATGGCTGCCTTCACTGCTACTGGGCGGAACTCAGGTTGGCTGGTTTGGCGTCGGTGTGGCGATGTTTGCCATTCCGGTGGGTAAGGCAACCGGGCTGGATATTAATTTGCTGATTGCCGTTTCCGGTTTACTGATGACCGTCACCGTCTTTTTTGGCATTTCGGCGCTGACGGTTCTTTCGGTGATTGCGGTTCCGGCTATCGCCTGCCTGGGCGGTTATTCCGTGTGGCTGGCTGTTAACGGCATGGGCGGCCTGGACGCATTAAAAGCGGTCGTTCCCGCACAACCGTTAGATTTCAATGTCGCGCTGGCGCTGGTTGTGGGGTCATTTATCAGTGCGGGTACGCTCACCGCTGACTTTGTCCGGTTTGGTCGCAATGCCAAACTGGCGGTGCTGGTGGCGATGGTGGCCTTTTTCCTCGGCAACTCGTTGATGTTTATTTTCGGTGCAGCGGGCGCTGCGGCACTGGGCATGGCGGATATCTCTGATGTGATGATTGCTCAGGGCCTGCTGCTGCCTGCGATTGTGGTGCTGGGGCTGAATATCTGGACCACCAACGATAACGCACTCTATGCGTCGGGTTTAGGTTTCGCCAACATTACCGGTATGTCGAGCAAAACCCTTTCGGTAATCAACGGTATTATCGGTACGGTCTGCGCATTATGGCTGTATAACAATTTTGTCGGCTGGTTGACCTTCCTTTCGGCAGCTATTCCTCCGGTAGGGGGCGTGATCATCGCCGACTATCTGATGAACCGTCGCCGCTATGAGCACTTTGCGACCACGCGTATGATGAGTGTCAATTGGGTGGCGATTCTGGCGGTCGCGCTGGGGATTGCCGCAGGCCACTGGTTACCGGGAATTGTTCCGGTCAACGCGGTATTAGGTGGCGCGCTGAGCTATCTGATCCTTAACCCGATTTTGAATCGTAAAACGACAGCAGCAATGACGCATGTGGAGGTTAACAGTGTCGAATAACGCTTTACAAACAATTATTAACGCCCGGTTACCAGGCAAAGAGGGGCTGTGGCAGATTCATCTGCAGGACGGAAAAATCAGCGCCATTGATGCGCAATCCGGCGTGATGCCCATAACTGAAAACAGCCTGGATGCCGAACAAGGTTTAGTTATACCGCCGTTTGTGGAGCCGCATATTCACCTGGACACCACGCAAACCGCCGGACAACCGAACTGGAATCAGTCCGGCACGCTGTTTGAAGGCATTGAACGCTGGGCCGAGCGCAAAGCGTTATTAACCCATGACGATGTGAAACAACGCGCCTGGCAAACGCTGAAATGGCAGATTGCCAACGGCATTCAGCATGTGCGTACCCATGTCGATGTTTCGGATGCAACGCTAACTGCGCTGAAAGCAATGCTGGAAGTGAAGCAGGAAGTCGCGCCGTGGATTGATCTGCAAATTGTCGCCTTCCCTCAGGAAGGGATTTTGTCGTATCCCAACGGTGAAGCGTTGCTGGAAGAGGCGTTACGCTTAGGGGCAGATGTAGTGGGGGCGATTCCGCATTTTGAATTTACCCGTGAATACGGCGTGGAGTCGCTGCATAAAACCTTCGCCCTGGCGCAAAAATACGACCGTCTCATCGACGTTCACTGTGATGAGATCGATGACGAGCAGTCGCGCTTTGTCGAAACCGTTGCTGCCCTGGCGCACCGTGAAGGCATGGGCGCGCGAGTCACCGCCAGCCACACCACGGCAATGCACTCCTATAACGGGGCGTATACCTCACGCCTGTTCCGCTTGCTGAAAATGTCCGGTATTAACTTTGTCGCCAACCCGCTGGTCAATATTCATCTGCAAGGACGTTTCGATACGTATCCAAAACGTCGCGGCATCACGCGCGTTAAAGAGATGCTGGAGTCCGGCATTAACGTCTGCTTTGGTCACGATGATGTCTTCGATCCGTGGTATCCGCTGGGAACGGCGAATATGCTGCAAGTGCTGCATATGGGGCTGCATGTTTGCCAGTTGATGGGCTACGGGCAGATTAATGATGGCCTGAATTTAATCACCCACCACAGTGCCAGAACATTGAATTTGCAGGATTACGGCATTGCCGCCGGAAACAGCGCAAACCTGATTATCCTGCCGGCTGAAAATGGATTTGATGCGCTGCGCCGTCAGGTTCCGGTACGTTATTCGGTACGTGGCGGCAAGGTGATTGCCAGTACACAACCGGCACAAACCACCGTATATCTGGAGCAGCCAGAAGCCATCGATTACAAACGGTAATTTCCTCTGTGTTGAAGAGCCACTGACCTGTGTCAGTGGCTACCGTGATTCATTCTCGCCAACATCCGCACATTCCTCCAACGCCATGTGCAAAAATGCCTTCGCGGCGGCTGTCTGCCAGCTATTTTTCCGCCGCAACAAAACCGCCGTTCTCTCCAGTAGTGGCGGGGCAAGAGAAATCGCTTTAAGCCCGTCATGTTGTGTGGCAATCGCTGCTGGTAACAATGTGGAAAGGGAAGTGCGGCGAATCAGCTCCAGAACCGCGCTAATTGAGTTCGCCTCAATGACCACCTGTGGATGTAGCCCCGCTTTCTCGCAGTAGTGGTCAATTTGCTCTCTGGTGGCAAATTCCGCGCTGAGCAGGACCAGTTTTTCATCATGCAAGCGACTCAACGCCACCTGTTCACAGGCAGCTAGCGGATGATGTTTCGCCACCACCAACGCTAAACTTTCTGTCAGTAAAGGAATTGCCTCCAGCTCCGGCGAATGCACAGGCGCGAAGGCAATCCCAACGTCCAGCTCGTCGCGACAAAGCAGATCTTCGATTTTCTCCTGCGACATTTCCTGTAGCTGGAGCGTGATGCCGGGGTAGCGCGCATAGAAATCCGCCATTAAAGGGCCGATAAAGTAGCTTGTAAAGGTGGGAGTGACGGCGATACGCAGCGATCCTCGCGTCAGATCGGCAACATCATGAATCGCCCGTTTACCCGCCCCCAGTTCCTGTAACGCCCGGCTGGCGTACTGTCGCCAGACTTCTCCTGCATCAGTGAGACGAATCGTTCGCCCGCTACGGTCAAACAGCGGCACGCCTAAACTCTCCTCTAACTGGCGAATCTGCTGGGAAAGCGCAGGCTGGGAGACGTGCAACGCACTGGCGGCACGGGTAAAGCTGCCATGTTCAGCCACGGCAAGAAAATAGTTGATATGTCGAGAGAGCATTCGCCAACCTATAAGTAAATCCAATAGAACTCATCATAAATGAGACTTTTACCTTATGACAATCGGCGAGTAGTCTGCCTCTCATTCCAGAGACAGACAGAGGTTAACGGTGAAAGAGATTATTGATGGATTCCTTAAATTCCAGCGCGAGGCATTTCCGAAGCGGGAAGCCTTGTTTAAACAGCTGGCGACACAGCAAAGCCCGCGCACACTTTTTATCTCCTGCTCCGACAGCCGTCTGGTCCCTGAGCTGGTGACGCAACGTGAGCCTGGCGATCTGTTCGTTATTCGCAACGCGGGCAATATCGTCCCTTCCTACGGGCCGGAACCCGGTGGCGTTTCTGCTTCGGTGGAGTATGCCGTCGCTGCGCTTCGGGTATCTGACATTGTGATTTGTGGTCATTCCAACTGTGGCGCGATGACCGCCATTGCCAGCTGTCAGTGCATGGACCATATGCCTGCCGTCTCCCACTGGCTGCGTTATGCCGATTCAGCCCGCGTCGTTAATGAGGCGCGCCCGCATTCCGATTTACCGTCAAAAGCTGCGGCGATGGTACGTGAAAACGTCATTGCTCAGTTGGCTAATTTGCAAACTCATCCATCGGTGCGCCTGGCGCTCGAAGAGGGGCGGATCGCCCTGCACGGCTGGGTCTACGACATTGAAAGCGGCAGCATCGCAGCTTTTGACGGCGCAACCCGCCAGTTTGTGCCACTGGCCGCTAATCCTCGCGTTTGTGCCATACCGCTACGCCAACCGACCGCAGCGTAACCTTATTTTTAAACCATCAGGAGATCCACCATGATTCAGTCACAAATTAACCGCAATATTCGTCTTGATCTTGCCGATGCCATTTTGCTCAGCAAAGCTAAAAAAGATCTCTCATTTGCCGAGATTGCCGACGGTACCGGTCTGGCAGAAGCCTTCGTAACCGCGGCTTTGCTGGGGCAGCAAGCGCTTCCTGCCGACGCCGCCCGCCTGGTCGGGGCGAAGCTGGATCTCGACGAAGACGCCATTCTACTGTTGCAGATGATTCCACTGCGTGGCTGCATTGATGACCGTATTCCAACCGACCCAACGATGTATCGTTTCTATGAAATGTTGCAGGTGTACGGCACAACCCTGAAAGCGTTGGTTCATGAGAAGTTTGGCGATGGCATTATCAGCGCGATTAACTTCAAACTCGACGTTAAGAAAGTGGCGGACCCGGAAGGTGGCGAACGTGCGGTCATTACCTTAGATGGTAAATATCTGCCGACCAAGCCGTTCTGACAGCCATGCGCAATCATCAAAAGACGTTCACGATGCTGCTGGTTCTGGTGCTGATTGGTCTTAATATGCGACCACTGCTCACCTCCGTCGGTCCACTGCTACCGCAATTGCGCCAGGCGAGCGGAATGAGCTTTAGCGTGGCTGCCCTGTTGACCGCTCTGCCGGTGGTCACCATGGGCGGGCTGGCGCTGGCCGGAAGCTGGCTTCATCAGCATGTCAGCGAACGTCGCAGCGTCGCCATCAGTCTGTTGCTGATTGCCGTCGGTGCATTGATGCGTGAGCTTTACCCCCAAAGTGTGCTGCTGCTTAGCAGCGCACTGCTTGGTGGGGTGGGGATCGGTATCATTCAGGCGGTGATGCCTTCAGTGATTAAACGGCGGTTTCAGCAACGCACGCCACAGGTGATGGGGCTGTGGTCTGCGGCTCTGATGGGCGGCGGTGGACTTGGTGCCGCCATAACGCCCTGGTTAGTTCAACATAGCGAATCCTGGTATCAAACACTCGCCTGGTGGGCGCTGCCTGCCGTTGTTGCGCTCTTTGCCTGGTGGTGGCAAAGCGCCCGCGAGGTCGCCTCTTCCCACAAGACAACAACCACTCCGGTTCGCGTGGTATTCACTCCCCGCGCGTGGACGCTGGGTGTTTACTTCGGTCTGATTAACGGCGGTTACGCCAGCCTGATTGCCTGGTTACCCGCTTTCTATATTGAGATTGGTGCCAGCGCGCAGTACAGCGGTTCCTTACTGGCATTGATGACGCTTGGGCAAGCCGCAGGAGCTTTGCTGATGCCTGCTATGGCTCGCCATCAGGATCGGCGCAAACTGTTAATGCTGGCGCTGGTGTTACAACTGGTGGGGTTCTGCGGCTTTATCTGGTTGCCGCTGCAATTGCCGGTCTTGTGGGCGATGGTGTGTGGGTTAGGTCTGGGCGGCGCGTTTCCGCTCTGTTTGCTGCTGGCGCTCGATCACTCTGTGCAACCGGCTATTGCTGGCAAGCTGGTGGCGTTTATGCAGGGAATCGGTTTTATCATCGCCGGGCTTGCCCCGTGGTTTTCTGGCGTGCTGCGTAGTATCAGCGGCAATTACCTGATGGACTGGGCATTTCATGCGCTGTGCGTCGTTGGGCTGATGATTATAACCCTGCGTTTTGCACCAGCACGTTTTCCGCAGCTGTGGGTCAAAGAGGCATGATGCGACGCTTGTTCCTGCGCTTTGTTCATGCCGGATACGGCTAATGTAGATCGCTGAACTTGTAGGCCTGATAAGCGCAGCGTATCAGGCAATTTTTATAATTTAAACTGACGATTCAACTTTATAATCTTTGAAATAATATTGCTTATCCCGGTCGTTTATTTCGCGAATAACCCGACAAGGAACGCCAGCCGCCACGACGTTTGGTGGAATGTCTTTTATGACGACACTACCCGCGCCAATAACAGAATTATCCCCGATGGTGACGCCTGGATTAATAACCACATGACTTCCGATCCAGACGTTATTGCCAATCGTTATCGGAAAAGAGTACATCTCACCGTTTTTTCTCAATTCATGGTGTACAGGGTGTCCCGTAACGGAAAGAGTAACATTGGGTGCAATCAATACGTTATCACCGATCGTTACCGTGTAGTCGTCGACAATGGTTAAATTGAAATTTGCATAAAAATTGCGGCCTATATGGATGTTGGAACCGTAAGAGAAATAGACAGGTGGTTCTATCCAGGCGTTTTCCCCTACCGTGGCAAACATTTCTTTAATCAGGCTTTCTCTTTTTTCAACTTCTGATGGATGCGAGTGATTAAACTCATACATTAACGTTTTCCCACGAAGTCTTTTTTCCGGTAAGCCTTCGCACATATCGGTAAATAGCTTGCCTGCTTTTATTCTTTCTGTCATCGACATGTTCATTGCGATCATTCCGTCCTGATATGTTGGTCGGATAAGGCGCTCGCGCCGCATCCGACATTGATTGCTTAAGCGACTTCATTCACCTGACGACGCAGTAGAGAAAGCGGGCCGGGGCCGCTAAGCGTGAACACGGAAATTAAGGTGAAGCCCAGCGCCACCAGACCCAGCACCAGATAAGCGCCCTGGAAACCGATGCTTTCATACATATTACCCGCCAGTACAGACATAAAAATCATCGCCAGTTGCTTAAAGAAGCAGAAACAGACCAGATAAATCGTCGCTGAAAAACGCACTTCAAACTGGCTGGTAATATATTTAAAGCAGCCCACCAGCAGGAACGGTACTTCAAACATATGCAGCGTTTTCAGAATAACCACTTCCAGCGCTGAGGTGGCGAACGATGAGCCAATAATACGTACAGACATAATAGTGCCAGCCAGCAGCAGGGCGTTTTTCCCACCGATGCGATTAATGATCAGTGGCGCAAAGAACATAATCGAGGCGTTAAGTAATTCGCCCATTGTCGTTACGTAGCCAAATACCCGCGTACCCTGTTCACCGGTAGCAAAGAACGAAGTAAAGAAATTAGCAAACTGTTGGTCAAAAACATCGTAGGTGCAGGAAACGCCAATAACATACAGTGACAAAAACCACAGTTTTGGCTGTCTGAACAGTTCCAGCGCCAGCTTAAGGCTAAATGCCGAATGGTTGGCACCTACCGCATTGGCAACCGTGGCGGAAGAGGGCGCATCCGTTTTGGCGAAAAAGAGTAAAACGGCGAGGATGAGTGCACAGCCAGAACCCAGCCAGAAAACAAACTGATTATTGATGGTGAACATGATGCCGACAATCGAGGCACACAGCGCCCAGCCAACACAGCCAAACATCCGCGCGCGACCAAATTCGAAATTACTGCGACGGCTGACTTTCTCAATAAATGCCTCTACTGCTGGCGCACCGGCGTTAAAACAAAAGCCTAGATAAATACCACCAACAATCGATCCTACTAAAATGTTGTATTGTAACAGTGGCCCGAAGATAAAAATAAAGAACGGCGCAAACATCACTAACATGCCGGTAATAATCCACAGCAGGTATTTGCGCAGCCCGAGTTTGTCAGAAAGCAGACCAAACAGCGGTTGGAATAATAGCGAGAACAGAGAAATAGCGGCAAAAATAATACCCGTATCACTTTTGCTGATATGGTTGATGTCATGTAGCCAAATCGGGAAAAACGGGAAGTAGGCTCCCATGATAAAAAAGTAAAAGAAAAAGAATAAACCGAACATCCAAAAGTTTGTGTTTTTTAAATAGTACATAATGGATTTCCTTACGCGAAATACGGGCAGACATGGCCTGCCCGGTTATTATTATTTTTGACACCAGACCAACTGGTAATGGTAGCGACCGGCGCTCAGCTGGAATTCCGCCGACACTGACGGGCTCCAGGAGTCGTCGCCACCAATCCCCATATGGAAACCGTCGATATTCAGCCATGTGCCTTCTTCCGCGTGCAGCAGATGGCGATGGCTGGTTTCCATCAGTTGCTGTTGACTGTAGCGGCTGATGTTGAACTGGAAGTCGCCGCGCCACTGGTGTGGGCCATAATTCAATTCGCGCGTCCCGCAGCGCAGACCGTTTTCGCTCGGGAAGACGTACGGGGTATACATGTCTGACAATGGCAGATCCCAGCGGTCAAAACAGGCCGCAGTAAGGCGGTCGGGATAGTTTTCTTGCGGCCCTAATCCGAGCCAGTTTACCCGCTCTGCGACCTGCGCCAGCTGGCAGGTCAGGCCAATCCGTGCCGGATGCGGTGTATCGCTCGCTACTTCAACATCAACGGTAATCGCCATTTGACCACTACCATCAATCCGGTAGGTTTTCCGGCTGATAAATAAGGTTTTTCCCTGATGCTGCCACGCGTGAGCGGTCGTAATCAGCACCGCGTCGGCAAGTGTATCTGCCGAGCACTGCAACAACGCTGCTTCGGCCTGGTAATGGCCCGCCGCCTTCCAGCGTTCGACCCAGGCGTTAGGGTCAATGCGGGTCGCTTCACTTACGCCAATGTCGTTATCCAGCGGTGCACGGGTGAACTGATCGCGCAGCGGCGTCAGCAGTTGTTTTTCATCGCCAATCCACATCTGTGAAAGAAGGCCTGACTGACGGTTAAATTGCCAACGCTTATTACCCAGCTCGATGCAAAAATCCGTTTCGCTGGTGGTTAGTTGCGGGATGATATGGGACGCGGAGGGGAGCGTCACACTGAGGTTTTCCGCCAGACGCCACTGCTGCCAGGCGCTGATGTGCCCGGCTTCTGACCATGCGGTCGCGTTCGGTTGCACTACGCGTACTGTGAGCCAGAGTTGCCCGGCGCTCTCCGGCTGCGGTAGTTCAGGCAGTTCAATCAACTGTTTACCTTGTGGAGCGACATCCAGAGGCACTTCACCGCTTGCCAGCGGCTTACCATCCAGCGCCACCATCCAGTGCAGGAGCTCGTTATCGCTATGACGGAACAGGTATTCGCTGGTCACTTCGATGGTTTGCCCGGATAAACGGAACTGGAAAAACTGCTGCTGGTGTTTTGCTTCCGTCAGCGCTGGATGCGGCGTGCGGTCGGCAAAGACCAGACCGTTCATACAGAACTGGCGATCGTTCGGCGTATCGCCAAAATCACCGCCGTAAGCCGACCACGGGTTGCCGTTTTCATCATATTTAATCAGCGACTGATCCACCCAGTCCCAGACGAAGCCGCCCTGTAAACGGGGATACTGACGAAACGCCTGCCAGTATTTAGCGAAACCGCCAAGACTGTTACCCATCGCGTGGGCGTATTCGCAAAGGATCAGCGGGCGCGTCTCTCCAGGTAGCGAAAGCCATTTTTTGATGGACCATTTCGGCACAGCCGGGAAGGGCTGGTCTTCATCCACGCGCGCGTACATCGGGCAAATAATATCGGTGGCCGTGGTGTCGGCTCCGCCGCCTTCATACTGCACCGGGCGGGAAGGATCGACAGATTTGATCCAGCGATACAGCGCGTCGTGATTAGCGCCGTGGCCTGATTCATTCCCCAGCGACCAGATGATCACACTCGGGTGATTACGATCGCGCTGCACCATTCGCGTTACGCGTTCGCTCATCGCCGGTAGCCAGCGCGGATCATCGGTCAGACGATTCATTGGCACCATGCCGTGGGTTTCAATATTGGCTTCATCCACCACATACAGGCCGTAGCGGTCGCACAGCGTGTACCACAGCGGATGGTTCGGATAATGCGAACAGCGCACGGCGTTAAAGTTGTTCTGCTTCATCAGCAGGATATCCTGCACCATCGTCTGCTCATCCATGACCTGACCATGCAGAGGATGATGCTCGTGACGGTTAACGCCTCGAATCAGCAACGGCTTGCCGTTCAGCAGCAGCAGACCATTTTCAATCCGCACCTCGCGGAAACCGACATCGCAGGCTTCTGCTTCAATCAGCGTGCCGTCGGCGGTGTGCAGTTCAACCACCGCACGATAGAGATTCGGGATTTCGGCGCTCCACAGTTTCGGGTTTTCGACGTTCAGACGTAGTGTGACGCGATCGGCATAACTACCACGCTCATCGATAATTTCACCGCCGAAAGGCGCGGTGCCGCTGGCGACCTGCGTTTCACCCTGCCATAAAGAAACTGTTACCCGTAGGTAGTCACGCAACTCGCCGCACATCTGAACTTCAGCCTCCAGTACAGCGCGGCTGAAATCATCATTAAAGCGAGTGGCAACATGGAAATCGCTGATTTGTGTAGTCGGTTTATGCAGCAACGAGACGTCACGGAAAATGCCGCTCATCCGCCACATATCCTGATCTTCCAGATAACTGCCGTCACTCCAGCGCAGCACCATCACCGCGAGGCGGTTTTCTCCGGCGCGTAAAAATGCGCTCAGGTCAAATTCAGACGGCAAACGACTGTCCTGACCGTAACCGACCCAGCGACCGTTGCACCACAGATGAAACGCCGAGTTAACGCCATCAAAAATAATTCGCGTCTGGCCTTCCTGTAGCCAGCTTTCATCAACATTAAATGTGAGCGAGTAACAACCCGTCGGATTCTCCGTGGGAACAAACGGCGGATTGACCGTAATGGGATAGGTCACGTTGGTGTAGATGGGCGCATCGTAACCGTGCATCTGCCAGTTTGAGGGGACGACGACAGTATCGGCCTCAGGAAGATCGCACTCCAGCCAGCTTTCCGGCACCGCTTCTGGTGCCGGAAACCAGGCAAAGCGCCATTCGCCATTCAGGCTGCGCAACTGTTGGGAAGGGCGATCGGTGCGGGCCTCTTCGCTATTACGCCAGCTGGCGAAAGGGGGATGTGCTGCAAGGCGATTAAGTTGGGTAACGCCAGGGTTTTCCCAGTCACGACGTTGTAAAACGACGGCCAGTGAATCCGTAATCATGGTCATAGCTGTTTCCTGTGTGAAATTGTTATCCGCTCACAATTTCACACAACATACGAGCCGGAAGCATAAAGTGTAAAGCCTGGGGTGCCTAATGAGTGAGCTAACTCACATTAATTGCGTTGCGCTCACTGCCCGCTTTCCAGTCGGGAAACCTGTCGTGCCAGCTGCATTAATGAATCGGCCAACGCGCGGGGAGAGGCGGTTTGCGTATTGGGCGCCAGGGTGGTTTTTCTTTTCACCAGTGAGACGGGCAACAGCTGATTGCCCTTCACCGCCTGGCCCTGAGAGAGTTGCAGCAAGCGGTCCACGCTGGTTTGCCCCAGCAGGCGAAAATCCTGTTTGATGGTGGTTAACGGCGGGATATAACATGAGCTGTCTTCGGTATCGTCGTATCCCACTACCGAGATATCCGCACCAACGCGCAGTCCGGACTCGGTAATGGCGCGCATTGCGCCCAGCGCCATCTGATCGTTGGCAACCAGCATCGCAGTGGGAACGATGCCCTCATTCAGCATTTGCATGGTTTGTTGAAAACCGGACATGGCACTCCAGTCGCCTTCCCGTTCCGCTATCGGCTGAATTTGATTGCGAGTGAGATATTTATGCCAGCCAGCCAGACGCAGACGCGCCGAGACAGAACTTAATGGGCCCGCTAACAGCGCGATTTGCTGGTGACCCAATGCGACCAGATGCTCCACGCCCAGTCGCGTACCGTCTTCATGGGAGAAAATAATACTGTTGATGGGTGTCTGGTCAGAGACATCAAGAAATAACGCCGGAACATTAGTGCAGGCAGCTTCCACAGCAATGGCATCCTGGTCATCCAGCGGATAGTTAATGATCAGCCCACTGACGCGTTGCGCGAGAAGATTGTGCACCGCCGCTTTACAGGCTTCGACGCCGCTTCGTTCTACCATCGACACCACCACGCTGGCACCCAGTTGATCGGCGCGAGATTTAATCGCCGCGACAATTTGCGACGGCGCGTGCAGGGCCAGACTGGAGGTGGCAACGCCAATCAGCAACGACTGTTTGCCCGCCAGTTGTTGTGCCACGCGGTTGGGAATGTAATTCAGCTCCGCCATCGCCGCTTCCACTTTTTCTCGCGTTTTCGCAGAAACGTGGCTGGCCTGGTTCACCACGCGAGAAACGGTCTGATAAGAGACACCGGCATACTCTGCGACATCGTATAGCGTTACTGGTTTCACATTCACCACCCTGAATTGACTCTCTTCCGGGCGCTATCATGCCATACCACGAAAGGTTTTGCGCCATTCGATGGTGTCAACGTAAATGCACGCCGCTTCGCCGTCCGGCCACCAGAATAGCCTGCGATTCAACCCCTTCTTCGATCTGTTTTGCTACCCGTTGTAGCGCCGGAAGATGCTTTTCCGCTGCCTGTTCAATGGTCATTGCGCTCGCCATATACACCAGATTCAGACAGCCAATCACCCGTTGTTCACTGCGCAGCGGTACGGCGATAGAGGCGATCTTCTCCTCCTGATCCCAGCCGCGGTAGTTCTGTCCGTAACCCTCTTTGCGCGCGCGCGCCAGAATGGCTTGCAGCTTTAACGGTTCTCGTGCCAGTTGATAGTCATCACCGGGGCGGGCGGCTAACATTTCGATTAATTCCTTGCGTTCTTGTTCCGGGCAAAAGGCCAGCCAGGTCAGGCCCGAGGCGGTTTTCAGGAGCGGTAAACGTCGCCCGACCATTGCCCGGTGAAAGGATAAGCGGCTGAAACGGTGGGTGGTTTCGCGTACCACCATTGCATCAACATCCAGCGTGGACACATCTGTCGGCCATACCACTTCGCGCAACAGATCGCCCAGCAGCGGGGCCGCCAGTGCAGAAATCCACTGTTCGTCACGAAATCCTTCGCTTAATTGCCGCACTTTGATGGTCAGACGAAAACTGTCATCGGAGGGGCTACGGCGGACATATCCCTCTTCCTGCAGCGTCTCCAGCAGTCGCCGCACAGTGGTGCGATGCAGGCCGCTGAGTTCCGCCAGCAGCCCGACGCTGGCACCGCCATCAAGTTTATTTAACATATTTAATAACATTAGACCGCGTGTTAAGCCGCGCACGGTTTTGTATTCCGTCTGCTCATTGTTCTGCATATTAATTGACATTTCTATAGTTAAAACAACGTTGTGCACCTGGTGCACATTCGGGCATGTTTTGATTGTAGCCGAAAATACCCTTCCTATACTGAGCGCACAATAAAAAATCATTTACATGTTTTTAACAAAATAAGTTGCGCTGTACTGTGCGCGCAACGGCATTTTGTCCGAGTCGTGAGGTACTGAAATGGCAATACAACACCCTGACATCCAGCCTGCTGTTAACCATAGCGTTCAGGTGGCGATCGCTGGTGCCGGTCCGGTTGGGCTGATGATGGCGAACTATCTCGGTCAGATGGGCATTGACGTGCTGGTGGTGGAGAAACTCGATAAGTTGATCGACTACCCGCGTGCGATTGGTATTGATGACGAGGCGCTGCGCACCATGCAGTCGGTCGGCCTGGTCGAGAATGTTCTGCCGCACACTACACCGTGGCACGCGATGCGTTTTCTCACCCCAAAAGGCCGCTGTTTTGCTGATATTCAGCCAATGACCGATGAATTTGGCTGGCCGCGCCGTAACGCCTTTATTCAGCCACAGGTCGATGCGGTGATGCTGGAAGGGTTGTCGCGTTTTCCGAATGTGCGCTGCTTGTTTGCCCGCGAGCTGGAGGCCTTCAGCCAGCAAAATGACGAAGTGACCTTGCACCTGAAAACGGCAGAAGGGCAGCGGGAAACGGTCAAAGCCCAGTGGCTGGTAGCCTGTGACGGTGGAGCAAGTTTTGTCCGTCGCACTCTGAATGTGCCGTTTGAAGGTAAAACTGCGCCAAATCAGTGGATTGTGGTAGATATCGCCAACGATCCGTTAAGTACGCCGCATATCTATTTGTGTTGCGATCCGGTGCGCCCGTATGTTTCTGCCGCGCTGCCTCATGCGGTACGTCGCTTTGAATTTATGGTGATGCCGGGAGAAACCGAAGAGCAGCTGCGTGAGCCGCAAAATATGCGCAAGCTGTTAAGCAAAGTGCTGCCTAATCCGGACAATGTTGAATTGATTCGCCAGCGTGTCTACACCCACAACGCGCGACTGGCGCAACGTTTCCGTATTGATCGCGTACTGCTGGCGGGCGATGCCGCGCACATCATGCCGGTGTGGCAGGGGCAGGGCTATAACAGTGGTATGCGCGACGCCTTTAACCTCGCCTGGAAACTGGCGTTGGTTATCCAGGGGAAAGCCCGCGATGCGCTGCTCGATACCTATCAACAAGAACGTCGCGATCACGCCAAAGCGATGATTGACCTGTCCGTGACGGCGGGCAACGTGCTGGCTCCGCCGAAACGCTGGCAGGGTACGTTACGTGACGGCGTTTCCTGGCTGTTGAATTATCTGCCGCCAGTAAAACGCTATTTCCTCGAAATGCGCTTCAAGCCGATGCCGCAATATTACGGCGGTGCGCTGGTGCGTGAGGGCGAAGCGAAGCACTCTCCGGTCGGCAAGATGTTTATTCAGCCGAAAGTCACGCTGGAAAACGGTGACGTGACGCTGCTCGATAACGCGATTGGCGCGAACTTCGCGGTAATTGGCTGGGGATGCAATCCACTGTGGGGGATGAGCGACGAGCAAATCCAGCAGTGGCGCGCGTTGGGCACACGCTTCATTCAGGTGGTGCCGGAAGTGCAAATTCATACCGCACAGGATAACCACGACGGCGTGCTACGCGTGGGCGATACGCAAGGTCGTCTGCGTAGCTGGTTCGCGCAACACAATGCTTCGCTGGTGGTGATGCGCCCGGATCGCTTTGTTGCCGCCACCGCCATTCCGCAAACCCTGGGCAAGACCCTGAATAAACTGGCGTCGGTGATGACGCTGACCCGCCCTGATGCCGACGTTTCTGTCGAAAAGGTAGCCTGATATGCACGCTTATCTTCACTGTCTTTCCCACTCGCCGCTGGTGGGGTATGTCGACCCGGCGCAAGAGGTGCTCGATGAGGTCAATGGCGTGATTGCCAGCGCCCGCGAGCGTATTGCGGCTTTCTCCCCTGAACTGGTGGTGCTGTTTGCGCCTGATCACTACAACGGCTTTTTCTATGACGTGATGCCACCGTTCTGTTTAGGCGTTGGAGCGACGGCAATTGGTGATTTCGGCAGTGCGGCAGGAGAGCTGCCCGTGCCTGTGGAGCTGGCGGAGGCCTGTGCGCATGCCGTCATGAAGAGCGGGATCGATCTTGCCGTTTCTTACTGTATGCAGGTGGACCACGGGTTCGCCCAGCCACTGGAGTTCCTGCTCGGCGGGCTGGATAAGGTGCCAGTTCTGCCTGTGTTCATCAACGGTGTCGCCACGCCGCTGCCCGGTTTCCAGCGTACCCGCATGTTGGGTGAAGCCATTGGACGTTTCACCAGCACTCTCAATAAACGCGTGCTGTTCCTGGGTTCCGGTGGGCTTTCCCATCAGCCGCCGGTGCCCGAACTGGCGAAAGCCGATGCCCATATGCGCGACCGTCTGTTGGGGAGCGGGAAAGATTTACCCGCCAGTGAGCGCGAATTGCGTCAGCAACGGGTGATTAGCGCCGCTGAGAAGTTTGTTGAGGATCAGAGAACTCTGCATCCGCTCAACCCGATTTGGGATAACCAGTTCATGACTTTGCTGGAGCAGGGACGCATACAGGAACTGGATGCCGTCAGTAACGAAGAGCTTTCCGCCATTGCCGGAAAGTCGACACATGAAATCAAAACCTGGGTCGCCGCTTTTGCCGCTATTTCTACATTTGGCAACTGGCGTAGCGAAGGGCGTTATTACCGCCCAATCCCGGAGTGGATTGCCGGATTTGGCTCGTTAAGCGCCAGAACAGAGAACTGAATATGCAGGAGAAGATGATGAGTTATCAGCCACAAACCGAAGCCGCCACCAGCCGTTTTCTGAATGTAGAAGAAGCGGGTAAAACGCTGCGCATCCATTTTAATGACTGCGGACAAGGCGACGAAACCGTTGTCCTGCTGCACGGTTCCGGCCCGGGTGCTACTGGCTGGGCGAACTTCAGCCGCAATATCGATCCGCTGGTAGAGGCGGGCTATCGGGTGATCCTGCTGGATTGTCCGGGTTGGGGCAAAAGCGATTCGATCGTTAATAGTGGTTCACGATCGGATCTTAATGCACGAATCCTGAAAAGCGTGGTGGATCAACTGGATATCGCCAAAATCCACCTGCTGGGCAACTCGATGGGCGGCCATAGTTCTGTGGCGTTCACCCTTAACTGGCCGGAGCGCGTCGGCAAACTGGTGCTGATGGGCGGCGGTACGGGCGGCATGAGTTTGTTTACGCCGATGCCAACCGAAGGTATTAAGCGACTGAATCAGCTTTATCGTCAGCCGACTATCGAAAACCTGAAGCTGATGATGGATATCTTCGTTTTCGATACCAGCGATTTGACCGACGCCCTGTTTGAAGCGCGCCTGAATAATATGCTGTCGCGCCGCGATCACCTGGAAAACTTCGTTAAGAGCCTGGAAGCTAATCCGAAACAGTTCCCGGATTTTGGCCCACGTCTGGCGGAAATCAAAGCGCAAACCCTGATTGTCTGGGGGCGCAACGACCGCTTTGTGCCGATGGATGCGGGTCTGCGTCTGCTGTCCGGCATTGCCGGTTCTGAACTGCATATCTTCCGCGACTGTGGTCACTGGGCGCAGTGGGAACATGCCGACGCTTTCAATCAATTGGTGCTGAATTTCCTCGCACGCCCTTAAGGAATGGTCATGACGAAGCATACTCTTGAGCAACTGGCGGCGGATTTACGCCGCGCCGCAGAGCAGGGCGAAGCGATTGCGCCGCTGCGCGATCTGATTGGTATCGATAACGCTGAAGCGGCCTACGCCATTCAGCACATAAATGTGCAATATGACGTTGCGCAGGGGCGTCGCGTGGTAGGGCGTAAAGTGGGCCTGACGCATCCGAAAGTGCAGCAACAACTGGGCGTTGATCAACCGGATTTCGGGACATTATTTGCCGACATGTGTTATGGCGATAACGAAATCATTCCTTTTTCCCGTGTTCTGCAACCCCGCATTGAAGCGGAGATCGCACTGGTGTTGAACCGCGATTTGCCCGCAACCGATATCACCTTCGACGAATTGTATAACGCCATTGAATGGGTACTTCCGGCGCTGGAGGTGGTGGGTAGCCGCATTCGCGACTGGTCGATTCAGTTTGTCGATACCGTGGCAGATAACGCTTCCTGCGGGGTGTATGTCATCGGCGGTCCGGCGCAACGTCCGGCGGGGTTAGACCTGAAAAACTGCGCCATGAAGATGACGCGTAATAACGAAGAGGTTTCCAGCGGGCGCGGCAGCGAATGCCTGGGACATCCGCTTAATGCCGCCGTCTGGCTGGCACGCAAAATGGCCAGCCTGGGTGAACCGCTGCGCGCCGGAGATATCATTCTTACCGGGGCATTAGGTCCGATGGTGGCAGTGAATGCGGGCGATCGTTTTGAAGCCCATATTGAAGGCATAGGTTCAGTTGCTGCGACATTTTCAAGCGCAGCCCCAAAAGGAAGTCTGTCATGAGTAAGCGTAAAGTCGCCATTATCGGTTCTGGCAACATTGGCACCGATCTGATGATTAAAATTTTGCGTCACGGTCAGCATCTGGAGATGGCGGTGATGGTCGGCATTGATCCTCAGTCCGACGGTCTGGCGCGTGCCAGACGTATGGGCGTCGCCACCACCCATGAAGGGGTGATCGGGCTGATGAACATGCCTGAATTTGCTGATATCGACATTGTATTTGATGCGACCAGCGCGGGCGCGCATGTGAAAAACGATGCCGCTTTACGCGAAGCGAAACCGGATATTCGCTTAATTGACCTGACGCCTGCTGCCATCGGCCCTTACTGCGTGCCGGTGGTTAACCTCGAGGCGAACGTCGATCAACTGAACGTCAACATGGTCACCTGCGGCGGCCAGGCCACCATTCCAATGGTGGCGGCAGTTTCACGCGTGGCGCGTGTTCATTACGCCGAAATTATCGCTTCTATCGCCAGTAAATCTGCCGGACCTGGCACGCGTGCCAATATCGATGAATTTACGGAAACCACTTCCCGAGCCATTGAAGTGGTGGGCGGCGCGGCAAAAGGGAAGGCGATTATTGTGCTTAACCCAGCAGAGCCACCGTTGATGATGCGTGACACGGTGTATGTATTGAGCGACGAAGCTTCACAAGATGATATCGAAGCCTCAATCAATGAAATGGCTGAGGCGGTGCAGGCTTACGTACCGGGTTATCGCCTGAAACAGCGCGTGCAGTTTGAAGTTATCCCGCAGGATAAACCGGTCAATTTACCGGGCGTGGGGCAATTCTCCGGACTGAAAACAGCGGTCTGGCTGGAAGTCGAAGGCGCAGCGCATTATCTGCCTGCCTATGCGGGCAACCTCGACATTATGACTTCCAGTGCGCTGGCGACAGCGGAAAAAATGGCCCAGTCACTGGCGCGCAAGGCAGGAGAAGCGGCATGAACGGTAAAAAACTTTATATCTCGGACGTCACGTTGCGTGACGGTATGCACGCCATTCGTCATCAGTATTCGCTGGAAAACGTTCGCCAGATTGCCAAAGCACTGGACGATGCCCGCGTGGATTCGATTGAAGTGGCCCATGGCGACGGTTTGCAGGGTTCCAGCTTTAACTATGGTTTCGGCGCACATAGCGACCTTGAATGGATTGAAGCAGCGGCGGATGTGGTGAAGCACGCCAAAATCGCGACGTTGTTGCTGCCAGGAATCGGCACTATTCACGATCTGAAAAATGCCTGGCAGGCTGGCGCGCGGGTGGTTCGTGTGGCAACGCACTGTACCGAAGCTGATGTTTCCGCCCAGCATATTCAGTATGCCCGCGAGCTCGGAATGGACACCGTTGGTTTTCTGATGATGAGCCATATGACCACGCCGGAGAATCTCGCAAAGCAGGCAAAGCTGATGGAAGGCTACGGTGCGACCTGTATTTATGTGGTGGATTCTGGCGGTGCGATGAACATGAGCGATATCCGTGACCGTTTCCGCGCCCTGAAAGCAGAGCTGAAACCAGAAACGCAAACTGGCATGCACGCTCACCATAACCTGAGTCTTGGCGTGGCGAACTCTATCGCGGCGGTGGAAGAGGGCTGCGACCGAATCGACGCCAGCCTCGCGGGAATGGGCGCGGGCGCAGGTAACGCACCGCTGGAAGTGTTTATTGCCGCCGCGGATAAACTGGGCTGGCAGCATGGGACCGATCTCTATGCGTTAATGGATGCCGCCGACGACCTGGTGCGTCCGTTGCAGGATCGACCGGTACGAGTCGATCGCGAAACGCTGGCGCTGGGATACGCTGGTGTTTACTCGAGCTTCCTGCGTCACTGTGAAACGGCGGCGGCGCGTTATGGCTTAAGTGCGGTGGATATTCTCGTTGAGCTGGGCAAACGCCGGATGGTTGGCGGCCAGGAGGATATGATCGTTGACGTGGCGCTGGATCTGCGCAACAACAAATAATGATGACTGCCGAGAACGTGCATTTTGTATGCCCATCCCAGCACGACTGCCGGATGCGGCGTGAACGCCTTATCCGGCCTACATTTCGCCCGTAGGCAGTCATTAAATAGTTCTGATTACGCGGCTGGCAATGTATCAGTCGCGATTCACCTGCACTCGCAATGAGGTTCATCTTATGTCGACTCGTACCCCTTCATCATCTTCATCCCGCCTGATGCTGACCATCGGGCTTTGTTTTTTGGTCGCTCTGATGGAAGGGCTGGATCTTCAGGCGGCTGGCATTGCGGCGGGTGGCATCGCCCAGGCTTTCGCACTCGATAAAATGCAAATGGGCTGGATATTTAGCGCCGGAATACTCGGTTTGCTCCCCGGCGCGTTGGTTGGCGGGATGCTGGCAGACCGTTATGGTCGTAAGCGTATTTTGATTGGCTCAGTTGCGCTGTTTGGTTTGTTCTCACTGGCAACGGCGATTGCCTGGGATTTCCCCTCACTGGTCTTTGCGCGGCTGATGACCGGTGTCGGGCTGGGGGCGGCGTTGCCGAATCTTATCGCTCTGACGTCTGAAGCCGCGGGTCCACGTTTTCGTGGGACGGCAGTGAGCCTGATGTATTGCGGTGTTCCCATTGGCGCGGCGCTGGCGGCGACACTGGGTTTCGCGGGGGCAAACTTAGCATGGCAAACGGTGTTTTGGGTAGGTGGTGTGGTGCCGTTGATTCTGGTGCCGCTATTAATGCGCTGGCTGCCGGAGTCAGCGGTTTTCGCTGGCGAAAAACAGGCTGCGCCACCACTGCGTGCCTTATTTGCGCCAGAAACGGCAACCGCGACGCTGCTGCTGTGGTTGTGTTATTTCTTCACTCTGCTGGTGGTTTATATGTTGATCAACTGGCTACCGCTACTTTTGGTGGAGCAAGGATTCCAGCCATCGCAGGCGGCAGGGGTGATGTTTGCCCTGCAAATGGGGGCGGCAAGCGGGACGTTAATGTTGGGCGCATTGATGGATAAGCTGCGTCCAGTAACCATGTCGCTACTGATTTATAGCGGCATGTTAGCTTCGCTGCTGGCGCTTGGAACGGTGTCGTCATTTAACGGTATGTTGCTGGCGGGATTTGTCGCGGGGTTGTTTGCGACAGGTGGGCAAAGCGTTTTGTATGCCCTGGCACCGTTGTTTTACAGTTCGCAGATCCGCGCAACAGGTGTGGGAACAGCCGTGGCGGTAGGGCGTCTGGGGGCTATGAGCGGTCCGTTACTGGCCGGGAAAATGCTGGCATTAGGCACTGGCACGGTCGGCGTAATGGCCGCTTCTGCACCGGGTATTCTTGTTGCTGGGTTGGCGGTGTTTATTTTGATGAGCCGGAGATCAAGAATGCAGCCGTGTGCCGATGCCTGACGCGCCTTATTAAGCAGGGGCGAAAGGGACTTGCCCCCAATACACCCACGGCGTTTACAGGTATACTCGCTAAAAATTATTCAGCGGGTTTGGAAACAAAGATGGCAAAACTTACCTTACAAGAGCAGTTGCTCAAAGCAGGATTAGTCACCAGCAAAAAAGCGGCGAAGGTCGAGAGAACGGCGAAAAAATCGCGCGTTCAGGCGCGTGAAGCTCGGGCTGCGGTAGAAGAAAATAAAAAGGCACAGCTTGAGCGTGATAAACAGCTTAGCGAACAGCAAAAACAAGCGGCGTTGGCGAAAGAATATAAAGCCCAGGTGAAGCAGCTCATTGAAATGAACCGAATCACCATTGCCAATGGCGATATTGGTTTTAACTTCACTGACGGCAATCTGATTAAGAAGATTTTTGTCGATAAGCTCACACAGGCGCAGTTGATTAATGGTCGTCTGGCGATTGCCCGCTTGTTGGTCGATAACAATAGCGAAGGTGAATACACCATTATTCCCGCCAGTGTTGCCGATAAAATTGCTCAGCGTGATGCCAGCAGTATTGTGTTGCACAGCGCGCTCAGTGCCGAAGAGCAGGATGAAGACGATCCGTATGCCGACTTCAAAGTGCCTGATGATTTGATGTGGTAAACATAGATAAGTCGTGCGCCATGCCTGATGCGACGCTTTGCGCGTCTTATCAGGCCTTGTATTATCCCTCCAGTGCAGAGAAAATCGGCCAGTTTTCTCTGCCTGCAGTCCGCATGCCGTATCGGGCCTTGGGTTCTAACCTGTTGCGTAGATTTATGCAGCGGACTGCCTT
>NZ_JBJQLJ010000029.1:0-60969 GCF_046486385.1 Escherichia sp. WS33
TTTGGGAGAAAGGCAGTCCGCTGCATAAATCTACGCAACAGGTTAGAACCCAAGGCCCGATACGGCATGCGGACTGCAGGCAGAGAAAACTGGCCGATTTTCTCTGCACTGGAGGGATAATACAAGGTCTGATAAGACGCGTTAGCGTCGCATCAGACATTTATTGCCTTTATAGGCCCTATAAACTTGCGCATCGGGCATGGCAACGTCACAAACGCCCTTCCCCCACCCGCTGCTGATAACTCTGCTGAAACGTTATCATCCCCACCTGCTGCCCGGTTTGAATAACATGCGGTAACTGGTGGGTTTTCCCTTCGCGAATCAAATTCCCCACCGCGGGAGTGTTAATCAATAATTCAAACAGCGCCACGCGTCCTTCCTGTTTATCCACTTCCAGCTTTTGTGACAACACGGCCCGTAAACTACCTGCCAGTTGATTACGTACGGGATCTTTTTCCTGCGCCGGAAATGAATCCACCAGTCGCTCAACTGCCTGCGCGGCACCACGCGTATGTAATGTTGCCAGCACCAAATGCCCGGTTTCTGCCGCCGTCAGTGCCAGACGGATTGTCTCGCTGTCACGCAGCTCTCCGAGCAAAATCACATCAGGATCTTCCCGCAATGCAGCCCGCAACCCCGATGCGAAAGTCATACAGTGCAAACCAATTTCCCGCTGCTGGATCAAACATCGCTGGCTGGCATAGAGATATTCCACAGGATCTTCCAGCGTCAGAATATGCGCATCGGCATGTTGATTAAGATAGCCAACCATCGCCGCCAGCGTGGTAGATTTGCCGCTCCCCGTCGCCCCCGTCACCAGAATCAGGCCATTCTCGCTCTTGAGTAATTCCGGCAATACCGGTGGCGCACCAAGCTGTTCGAGCTGTGGACAGTGCGAAGGTAACAACCGTAATGCCAGAGAAATACCTTGCCGTTGCGCGAACGCACTGCCACGCAACCGCTGGTTTTCCGCCAGCGACACGGCAAAATCCAGCTGGCCATTTTCCAGCAATATTGCCCGCTGATCGTCATCCAGCCACTCCCGCAGTAGCTCTTCGACGTCCGGCGCATCAAACGGCGCAGCTTCCATTCTGCCGCGAATGCGCCATCGTGCGGGCCAGGCGCTGCACAGGTGTAGATCCGAGACGTTATGCTTTACACTAAGGGCCACAATTTCTTCCATATTCATACTAAGATCCTCGGAAAATGAACGATATTGCGCATAACCTGGCACAGGTCCGGGACAAAATCTCAGCGGCTGCAACGCGTTGCGGCCGTTCTCCAGAAGAAATTACGCTGCTTGCAGTCAGTAAAACAAAACCTGCGAGCGCCATCGCAGAAGCCATTGATGCCGGGCAGCGTCAATTTGGTGAAAACTACGTTCAGGAAGGGGTGGATAAAATTCGCCACTTTCAGGAACTGGGCGTAACAGGATTAGAATGGCATTTTATTGGCCCGTTGCAGTCTAATAAAAGCCGCCTGGTGGCAGAGCATTTCGACTGGTGTCATACCATCGACCGTTTGCGCATCGCTACCCGCCTCAACGATCAGCGCCCGGCAGAACTTCCCCCTCTTAACGTACTGATTCAAATTAATATTAGTGATGAAAACAGTAAGTCCGGGATTCAACTGGCAGAACTGGACGAGCTGGCAGCTGCGGTCGCTGAACTACCGCGTTTACGTCTGCGCGGGCTGATGGCAATCCCTGCACCTGAGTCAGAATATGTAAGGCAGTTTGAAGTTGCACGCCAAATGGCTGTAGCATTTGCCGGACTGAAAACGCGCTACCCGCATATCGACACGCTCTCTCTGGGAATGTCGGACGATATGGAAGCCGCCATTGCGGCAGGTAGCACGATGGTTCGTATCGGCACTGCAATTTTTGGTGCGCGTGATTACTCTAAAAAATAAGGAATTAAAGGAACGCCATGAATACGTTGACTTTCCTGCTTTCAACGGTCATTGAGCTGTATACCATGGTGCTGTTATTACGCATCTGGATGCAGTGGGCTCATTGTGATTTTTACAACCCCTTCTCACAGTTTGTAGTGAAGGTAACGCAGCCAATTATCGGGCCACTGCGCCGCGTTATTCCGGCAATGGGCCCCATTGACAGCGCCTCGCTGCTGGTTGCCTATATTCTCAGTTTTATCAAAGCCATCGTGCTGTTTAAAGTGGTGACCTTCCTGCCAATCATCTGGATTGCCGGTTTACTGATTCTGCTGAAAACCATCGGCCTGCTGATTTTCTGGGTCCTGCTGGTGATGGCGATTATGAGCTGGGTAAGCCAGGGTCGTAGCCCGATTGAATACGTGCTGATTCAGCTGGCCGATCCGCTGCTGCGCCCGATTCGCCGCCTGCTACCGGCAATGGGTGGGATTGATTTCTCGCCGATGATCCTCGTTCTGCTGCTGTATGTCATCAATATGGGTGTCGCAGAAGTATTACAGGCAACCGGAAACATGCTGCTGCCGGGGCTGTGGATGGCGTTATGAGTGCCGTAACAGTTAATGATGACGGTCTGGTTTTACGGCTCTATATTCAGCCGAAAGCCAGCCGTGATTCTATTGTCGGTTTACATGGCGACGAAGTTAAAGTCGCCATTACCGCGCCGCCGGTTGACGGTCAGGCCAACAGTCATCTGGTGAAGTTTCTCGGTAAGCAATTCCGGGTTGCCAAAAGCCAGGTGGTGATTGAAAAAGGCGAACTTGGCCGCCACAAACAAATTAAAATCATTAATCCGCAACAAATCCCGCCAGAAATCGCGGCGTTAATTAATTAGG
This sequence comes from Escherichia sp. WS33, assembly GCF_046486385.1. Taxonomy (NCBI): domain Bacteria; kingdom Pseudomonadati; phylum Pseudomonadota; class Gammaproteobacteria; order Enterobacterales; family Enterobacteriaceae; genus Escherichia; species Escherichia sp. WS33. The sequence continues at coordinate 2,784 of NZ_JBJQLJ010000029.1, forward strand.
TATCCTATGCAAAAAGTTGTCCTCGCAACCGGCAATGCCGGTAAAGTGCGTGAGCTGGCGTCGCTGCTTAGCGACTTCGGTCTTGATATCGTGGCCCAAACAGACCTCGGCGTAGATTCCGCTGAAGAAACCGGCCTGACCTTTATCGAAAACGCGATTCTGAAAGCGCGCCATGCGGCAAAAGTGACCGGTTTACCGGCAATTGCCGACGACTCTGGTCTGGCGGTAGATGTGCTTGGCGGCGCGCCGGGCATTTACTCCGCGCGTTATTCCGGTGAAGACGCGACCGATCTAAAGAATCTGCAAAAACTGCTGGAAACACTGAAAGACGTACCGGATGACCAACGTCAGGCGCGTTTCCACTGCGTGCTGGTATATCTGCGTCACGCGGAAGATCCGACTCCGCTGGTATGCCACGGTAGCTGGCCGGGCGTGATTACTCGTGAACCAGCGGGCACTGGTGGCTTTGGTTATGATCCAATCTTCTTCGTACCTTCCGAAGGGAAAACCGCCGCCGAACTGACCCGCGAAGAAAAGAGCGCCATTTCCCACCGTGGTCAGGCATTGAAACTGCTGCTGGACGCTTTACGTAATGGTTAAATTACCGCCGCTGAGTCTCTACATTCACATCCCGTGGTGCGTGCAGAAATGCCCGTACTGCGATTTCAACTCTCACGCGTTGAAAGGAGAAGTGCCGCACGACGATTATGTTCAGCATCTGCTTAACGATCTGGACAACGATGTGGCTTACGCTCAGGGCCGTGAAGTAAAGACAATCTTTATTGGCGGTGGTACGCCGAGCCTGCTTTCCGGCCCGGCGATGCAAACGCTGCTGGACGGCGTGCGTGCGCGTTTGCCGCTGGCAGCGGATGCAGAAATTACTATGGAAGCGAACCCAGGCACGGTAGAAGCGGATCGCTTTGTCGATTATCAGCGTGCTGGTGTGAACCGCATCTCTATTGGTGTGCAGAGTTTTAGCGAAGAAAAGCTGAAACGACTCGGGCGCATTCATGGCCCGCAAGAAGCGAAACGAGCGGCAAAGCTGGCGAGCGGTTTAGGGTTACGTAGCTTTAACCTTGATTTGATGCATGGACTACCGGATCAATCACTGGAAGAGGCGCTTGGCGATCTACGCCAGGCCATTGAACTGAATCCGCCGCATCTTTCCTGGTATCAACTGACCATCGAACCCAATACGCTGTTTGGTTCGCGACCACCGGTGCTGCCGGACGATGACGCGCTGTGGGATATTTTCGAACAGGGGCATCAGTTATTAACCGCAGCGGGTTATCAGCAATATGAAACTTCCGCTTACGCCAAACCCGGTTATCAGTGCCAGCACAATCTCAACTACTGGCGATTTGGCGACTACATCGGTATTGGCTGTGGCGCGCACGGCAAAGTGACCTTCCCGGATGGGCGCATTCTGCGTACCACCAAAACGCGTCATCCGCGTGGTTTTATGCAGGGAAGGTATCTGGAAAGCCAGCGTGATGTCGAAGCCGCAGATAAGCCGTTTGAGTTCTTTATGAATCGCTTCCGTCTGCTGGAGGCCGCGCCGCGCGTGGAGTTTATTGCGTATACCGGGCTTTGCGAAGATGTGATTCGCCCACAGTTAGACGAGGCGATTGCCCAGGGTTATCTCACCGAATGTGCGGATTACTGGCAGATAACGGAACATGGGAAGCTGTTTTTAAATTCGCTGCTGGAGCTTTTTCTGGCTGAGTAAACTTGTATTGCCGGATGCGGGGTCAACGCCGCATCCTGCTACAAATCGTGCACTATATCAAACTTACTTAATCACCCCATTGCGCCGCAGTTGTTCGGTATCTTTTTTCCAGCGTTCATTAGCTTGGTTGATATCGTCAATTTTCATCAAAATCGCGACTTTTTTACTGTTTATTTCTGAAACTTTCATCGTTAACGGATATTGCCCTTTTTCGAGCGTTACCCAGTCATCCTGCAATTTACGGCTGAGTTTTTGTGATTGCAGAAAAGTCTGTCGCCGTTGTTCGTTGATATCGAAATCTCGTTTCTGCTGAATCGGCACTTCATAACACTCTTCACTCTGTTTATGACATGCCGCAATCGCCGGTTGATAAACCTCTTTGTCATATTTAACCGCGAACGCCTCGCTATCGTTCTGTTTATTAAACTCATCACGCTGTTGGTGAATTTTTTTAAAGGCTTCTTCGCGGGTCATTTGCTTACCGTTTGCATCTTTTCCCCAATATGCATCCGCTGCTTTCTGCGCCGCCACCATTTGCTTATCAAGCGCTTTCACTTCCTTTTCCAGCGCAGGAATCGAGTTCTTCTGGGTATTCAACGCAGATTCAAGCTGACTAAAGCGATAATTGAAATCTTCGCTATTCACGATCAGATATTTATTATTCGTTTTGATATCGTCGACCACCCGCCCACGATCGCTGGCTGCCGCCTGAAAAGAGTAAAAGTTCACCGACCAGCCAGACGCGGGCGTTCCTTTACTGGTTAACATCGCCGAGAATTTTACCGGTTTATCTTTCGTCCAGGTCTGTTCGAGCAGTTCGTAATCTGCCAACTGACCGACCCAGGTATAGAGATCGTCACTGGAAGAGACATCGCCTTCCGCTGACCAGGTGGCCTGATTACCCTTAGCATCAAGATTTTTTAAGGTGATAGCATCAAGCTTGAGAATGCCGTGATACTGCTTTTTGAATTGATCTTTTAAGATATTTTCAGTTGGCGGTTCGCCATCTGCCCAAGCATTACCAGTCATCAACATAAGCAGTGCCGTGCCAACAATCCATTGCTTTTTCACCCGAAAAACCTCACGCGGAATAATTTATTCCGGTGATTATCATTAGGGTAATGAAAATTGGCAATGGACGTAAGTCTGAAGTGAAAAAGCCCCGGCACGATACCGGGGCGAGGTGATTAGTACTGATTGAAGATCTGCTGGATCTGCTGCGGATCTTTGGTTTGCGTCAGAGCCAGCTGCAGCAGGACGCGCGCTTTTTGCGGGTTCAGCGTGCCAGAGGCGACGAAGCCGTATTTCGCATCATCCACTTCAGCATCCTGAGTGGTAGCACCCGTCGGTACGCGGGAAGAACGCACTACTGCAGTGCCGTTTTTCGCGGCGGTTGCCAGGGTGTCGAACACGGATTTATACAGGTTACCATTACCCACACCAGCGCTAACGATGCCATCATAGCCCGCATCTACCAGTGCTTTAGCCGGAAGATCGGATGCGTTAGCGTAGTTATAAACGATGCCGACTTTCGGCAGCTCATTCAGCTTAGAGACATCGAATGGCGTATCGCTGGTGTGCTTACGTGCCGGGGTACGTTGGTAGTCAATCTTACCGTTGTGAATGTAGCCCAGAGGACCGTAGTTAACAGACTTGAAGGTCGCTACGTCGGTGGTGTTGGTTTTGGTGACATCGCGACCGTCCAGTACGGTGTCGTTCATCACCACCAGCACGCCACGATTAGCGGAGGCTTTATCAGCTGCGGTCACTACCGCGTTATACAGGTTGAATGGACCGTCTGCGCTCATGGACGTGGACGGGCGCATTGCGCCGACCATCACCACCGGTTTGTCGCATTTCACCGTCAGGTCGAGGAAGTAAGCGGTTTCTTCCATCGTGTCGGTACCGTGGGTAATGACGAAGCCGTCGGTTTTATCGCAGTCGGTGTTAATTTTTTTCGCCAGTGTCAGCCAGACATTATCGTTCATGTCCTGGGAGCCGATATTCACTACCTGCTCACCTTTAACGTTCGCAATGTCCTTCAGTTGCGGCACCGCATTAACCAGATTTTCTACGCCAACTTTACCCGCTGTGTAGTTAGATTTGGTTGCGGAGTCACCACCACCGGCAATGGTCCCGCCGGTTGCTAAAATGGTGATATTGGGTAATGCCAATGCTGCACCACTAAAACCCATAACCAGTGCGGCAAGTGCCGTCTTTTTGAAAAACTCCATTTCATTCCTCCAGTTACGTGAACGCTACGCATTATCCCTTAGCTTTGTATGGGAAATTTGACGTTAAACAATTTACAACGTGAATATATTTTGGAGATCTACAAAGTTAGAGGCAGGTAACAAAACGAAGAATTAAACGGCATAAAAAAGTATTATGCCGTCTTAAAATAGAGGATTATTTTAAATTCCCGACCAGGGCTTTGCGGCTATCTTCCAGAGTCACAACGCGGCTACAAACATCTTTGCCAAACTGCTGGAAATCTTTTTCCTGCTTTTTCCACTCGGTTTGGATTGAGGATTGCAGCCCCCCCAGGCTTCCCAGCACATTCTGTAATGGGTTACCGCCGCTTTTCAGCACCGCTTTCGCGCCCATTTCATTAATGCTGTCCTGTAAAATTCCACCCATTGCCTGATTCACTAATTGCTGGCCTTCGGCGCGAACCTGATCAATGGCTTTATAGTGAAACGTCAGGCCATCGCTGCGCGTTTCGATAATGCGGTTCATCTGCTCTTTCAGCTGCGCATCAAGTTTGGTCAGACGGCTGCGCATTTTGCTGCTTTCGCCCATCTCCTGAACGATAATTTTATCCAGCGCAATACGGGCTTTTTCGACGCGGCTTTTCGCGCCTTCATCAATCCACGGCAGCGTGCTGCGTAGTTCAGCCTGATAATCCTTCGCCTGCTCGCGCTGGGCGGCATTCAGGGAATATTGCTTACCGTTATACATCACGTTGCCGTCTGGCGTGATCACCAGATTGCCGTTTTCGCCCTTCACCTGCACGGTTTGCGGGCTGACAATCACATCGTCACGCGGCGTGACGCTGCACTGGTAGTCGGCGTGAGCGGTCATTGCCGTCACTGAAAGTGCTGCCGCCAGCAGCATTTTGCGCATCATAGTCTTCCCTCAAGAACAAATCAGGCCAGCATTTGCTGGCCCCAGATTGATAACAAAGTACGCGTTTTCCATGCCGGATGCGGCGTAAACGCCTTATCCGGCCTACTCGATCGTGCATCTTTCCAGGCATGATAAGCGTAGCGCATCAGGCAGTTTTGCATTTGTCATCGCCCGTATGCTTTCTTAGTCCCACCAAACGTCGAAAAGTTCGCTGGTGCGTACCTCATCCAGTTTGCGCTCTTCCAGCCACTTACGCACAATTGCCTGATGTTCTTCGGTGCATTTGCCGATTTCCTGCATGCAGATCAGACCTTCCCAGGCCAGATAACCGCTGCCGTCAAAGGCCAGTTTGTTCGGTTCGATAACCTCGTTAATAAAATCATCAACGGTTTTATCAATCTGTTCTTCCGATGTACCTTCCGGGAATCGCCATGCCACCGAAAATCCTAATTCCTGGAATTCGTCGATGTGCATTTTTTTACGCAGACGACGGCTACGGTTCTTTGCCATTATTTCACCCTCTCGAACATTAAGTCCCATACTCCGTGACCAAGACGATGACCACGTTGTTCAAATTTCGTCACTGGACGTGATGCCGGACGCGGTACGTAATCATTGCTCTCTGACAGGTTTTTATAACCGTCAATAGAAGACATCACTTCAAGCATATGTTCCGCATAAGGTTCCCAGTCGGTCGCCATATGGAATACGCCCCCCAGCTGCAGTTTGCTTTTTACCAGTTCGGCAAACGGCACCTGAACGATACGGCGTTTATTATGGCGCGCTTTGTGCCACGGGTCAGGGAAAAAGAGCTGCACCATGCGCAATGAATTGTCAGGAATCATTTTATGCAGCACTTCAACCGCATCGTGACACATCACGCGCAGGTTGCTTAAGCCCTCTTCATGCGCAGAAGCCAGGCACGCACCAACGCCCGGTGAATGCACTTCAATGCCGAGGAAGTCCTGCTCGGGGCGATCTTTAGCCATTGCCACCAGCGACGCCCCCATGCCAAAACCAATCTCAAGCGTCACCGGCGCTTCACGGCCAAAAAGCGCGGGGAAATCCAGCATATCTTCGCTGAACTCAACGCCCATCACCGGCCAGTAGTTTTCCAGCGCATGTTCCTGGCCTTTGGTCAGTCGCCCCTGGCGGCGCACAAAACTACGGATACGGCGCAGTGGGCGGCCGTTTTCATCAAATTCCGGTGAAATGACGTCGTTTTTCATAAAGATTTAGTCGCTTGTGAAAGTGTTCTGAAAACGGGCATTATCCAAAGTTAGTTGCCGGATGCAAGCATGATAAGGCCGTGGCTGCGGAAAGTTCCGGTTTACACCCTGCCGTCGCTGTGCTGCAATCTTGCCCCCAACAACAGTGAATTCGGTGACCATGCAAGCGTCGCAATTTTCAGCCCAGGTTCTGGACTGGTACGATAAATACGGGCGAAAAACTCTGCCCTGGCAAATTGACAAGACGCCCTACAAAGTATGGCTCTCAGAAGTGATGTTGCAACAAACTCAGGTTGCGACCGTTATCCCCTATTTTGAACGCTTTATGGCGCGCTTCCCGACGGTGACCGATCTCGCCAATGCGCCGCTCGACGAAGTTCTCCACTTGTGGACCGGGCTTGGCTATTACGCCCGCGCGCGCAATCTGCATAAAGCGGCACAACAAGTGGCGACCTTACACGGCGGTAAATTCCCGGAAACCTTTGAGGAAGTTGCAGCACTGCCGGGCGTCGGGCGTTCCACCGCAGGCGCGATTCTCTCGCTTTCTCTGGGTAAGCACTTTCCGATTCTCGACGGTAACGTCAAACGCGTGCTGGCGCGCTGCTATGCTGTAAGCGGCTGGCCTGGGAAAAAAGAGGTCGAGAATAAATTATGGAGTTTAAGCGAGCAGGTGACGCCCGCGGTCGGCGTGGAACGGTTTAATCAGGCGATGATGGATTTGGGTGCGATGATTTGTACGCGCTCGAAACCGAAATGTTCGCTCTGTCCGCTACAAAACGGATGTATTGCCGCCGCCAACAATAGCTGGGCGCTTTATCCGGGCAAAAAACCGAAACAGACGCTGCCGGAGCGCACCGGCTACTTTTTGCTATTACAGCACGAAGATGAAGTATTGCTGGCGCAGCGTCCGCCGAGCGGATTGTGGGGCGGTTTATACTGTTTCCCGCAGTTTGCCGACGAAGAAAGTTTGCGGCATTGGCTGGCGCAACGGCAGATTGCTGCCGATAACCTGACGCAGCTGACCGCGTTTCGCCATACCTTCAGCCATTTCCACTTAGATATTGTGCCTATGTGGCTTCCCGTGTCGTCATTCACCGGCTGCATGGATGAAGGCAATGCGCTCTGGTATAACTTAGCGCAACCGCCGTCAGTTGGCCTGGCGGCTCCCGTGGAGCGTTTGTTACAGCAGTTACGCACTGGCGCGCCGGTTTAGCGCGTGAGCCGATAAAGAGGATGATTTATGAGCAGAACGATTTTTTGTACTTTCCTGCAACGTGAAGCAGAAGGTCAGGATTTTCAGCTGTACCCCGGCGAGCTGGGAAAACGCATCTATAACGAGATCTCCAAAGAAGCCTGGGCGCAGTGGCAGCACAAACAAACCATGCTGATTAATGAAAAGAAACTCAACATGATGAATGCCGAGCACCGCAAGCTGCTGGAGCAGGAGATGGTCAACTTCCTGTTCGAGGGTAAAGAGGTGCATATCGAGGGCTATACGCCGGAAGATAAAAAATAAAAACAGTGCCGGAGCACGCCTCCGGCAACTTGCATAAAAACAAACACAACACGCACCCGGAATGATGAAAAAATATCTCGCGCTGGCTTTGATTGCGCCGTTGCTCATCTCCTGTTCGACGACCAAAAAAGGCGATACCTATAACGAAGCCTGGGTCAAAGACACCAACGGTTTTGATATTCTGATGGGGCAATTTGCCCACAATATTGAGAACATCTGGGGATTCAAAGAGGTGGTGATCGCTGGTCCTAAGGACTACGTGAAATACACCGATCAATATCAGACCCGCAGCCACATCAACTTCGATGACGGTACGATTACTATCGAAACCATCGCCGGGACAGAACCTGCCGCGCATTTGCGCCGGGCAATTATCAAAACGTTATTGATGGGTGACGATCCGAGTTCGGTCGATCTCTATTCCGACGTTGATGATATTACGATTTCGAAAGAACCTTTCCTTTACGGTCAGGTGGTGGACAACACCGGGCAGCCGATTCGCTGGGAAGGTCGCGCAAGCAACTTCGCGGATTATCTGCTGAAAAACCGTCTGCAAAGCCGCAGTAACGGGCTGCGTATCATCTACAGCGTCACCATTAACATGGTACCGAACCACCTTGATAAACGTGCGCACAAATATCTCGGCATGGTCCGCCAGGCGTCACGGAAATATGGCGTTGATGAGTCGCTGATTCTGGCAATTATGCAGACCGAATCTTCCTTTAACCCGTATGCGGTCAGCCGTTCCGATGCGCTGGGATTAATGCAGGTGGTACAACATACTGCCGGGAAAGATGTGTTCCGCTCGCAGGGGAAATCCGGCACGCCGAGCCGCAGTTTCTTGTTTGATCCTGCCAGCAATATTGATACCGGCACCGCGTATCTGGCGATGCTGAACAATGTTTATCTCGGCGGAATTGATAACCCAACATCGCGGCGTTATGCCGTCATCACCGCCTATAACGGCGGCGCAGGCAGCGTGCTGCGAGTCTTTTCGAATGATAAGATTCAGGCTGCCAATATTATTAACACCATGACGCCGGGCGATGTTTATCAGACGCTGACGACCCGCCATCCCTCTGCGGAATCTCGCCGTTATCTTTATAAAGTGAATACCGCGCAAAAATCCTACCGCCGCCGATAATTCCATTAACCGCCCCTGACGATGCTCAGGGGCAAAAATGTTATCCACATCACAATTTCGTTTTGCAAATTGGGAATGTTTGCAATTATTTGCCACAGGTAACAAAAAACCAGTCCGCGAAGTTGATAGAATCCCATCATCTCGCACGGTCAAATGTGCTTTTTCAAACACTCATCCGCATCACGATGTGAGGAAATTAACATGAATCTTAAGCTGCAGCTGAAAATCCTCTCTTTTCTGCAGTTCTGTCTGTGGGGAAGTTGGCTGACGACCCTCGGCTCCTATATGTTTGTTACCCTGAAGTTTGACGGTGCTTCTATTGGCGCAGTTTATAGCTCACTGGGTATCGCCGCGGTCTTTATGCCTGCGCTGCTGGGGATTGTGGCCGACAAATGGTTAAGTGCGAAATGGGTATATGCCATTTGCCACACCATTGGCGCTATCACGCTGTTCATGGCAGCACAGGTCACGACGCCGGAGGCGATGTTCCTTGTGATATTGATTAACTCGTTTGCTTATATGCCAACGCTTGGGTTAATCAACACCATCTCTTACTATCGCCTGCAAAATGCCGGGATGGATATCGTTACTGACTTCCCACCAATCCGTATCTGGGGCACCATCGGCTTTATCATGGCAATGTGGGTGGTGAGCCTGTCTGGCTTCGAATTAAGCCACATGCAGCTGTATATTGGCGCAGCTCTTTCCGCCATTCTGGTTCTGTTTACCCTGACTCTGCCGCATATTCCGGTTGCTAAACAGCAAGCGAATCAGAGCTGGACAACCCTGCTGGGCCTCGATGCATTCGCGCTGTTTAAAAACAAGCGTATGGCAATCTTCTTCATCTTCTCAATGCTGCTGGGCGCGGAACTGCAGATTACCAACATGTTCGGTAATACCTTCCTGCACAGCTTCGACAAAGATCCGATGTTTGCCAGCAGCTTTATTGTGCAGCATGCGTCAATCATCATGTCGATTTCGCAGATCTCTGAAACCCTGTTCATTCTGACCATCCCGTTCTTCTTAAGCCGCTACGGCATTAAGAACGTAATGATGATCAGTATCGTGGCGTGGATCCTGCGTTTTGCGCTGTTTGCTTACGGCGACCCGACTCCGTTCGGCACCGTACTGCTGGTTCTGTCGATGATTGTTTACGGCTGTGCGTTCGACTTCTTCAACATCTCTGGTTCGGTGTTTGTCGAAAAAGAAGTTAGCCCGGCGATTCGCGCCAGTGCGCAAGGGATGTTCCTGATGATGACCAACGGCTTCGGCTGTATCCTCGGTGGCATCGTGAGCGGTAAAGTGGTTGAGATGTACACCCAAAACGGCATTACCGACTGGCAGACCGTATGGTTGATTTTCGCTGGTTACTCCGTGGTTCTGGCCTTCGCGTTCATGGCGATGTTCAAATATAAACACGTTCGTGTCCCGACAGGTACACAGACGGTTAGCCACTAATTACGCAAAGAAAAACGGGTCGCCAGAAGGTGACCCGTTTTTTTTATTCTTACTTCAACACATAACCGTACAACCGTTTCATGCCATCCGCATCGGTTTCGCTATAAACACCTTGCAGCTCCGGCGAAAATCCCGGCAACAAATTCACCCCTTCTTCCAGTGCAAGGAAATAACGTTGAACCGCCCCACCCCAGACTTCCCCGGGTACCACGCAAAGCACGCCAGGTGGATAAGGCAACGCCCCTTCTGCCGCAATTCGCCCTTCGGCATCACGAATCCGCACCAACTCCACGTCACCGCGAATATAAGCGCTATGCGCATCCTGGGGGTTCATCACCACTGACGGGAAACTCTGCTGGCGGAACATCGCTTTTTGTAGGTCTTTGACGTCGAAACTGACATACAGATCGTGCATCTCCTGACACAACTGGCGCAGGGTGTAGTCGCGATAGCGCACCGGATATTTGTTATAAACGCTCGGCAACACCTCAGCCAGCGGCGAGTCATCCTCAATATGCTGTTCAAATTGCGCCAGCATCGCCACCAGTTGTGCCAGCTTCTCGTGGCTTTCCGCCGGAGTTAATAAGAACAGAATGGAGTTGAGATCGCACTTCTCCGTCACAATGCCGTTCTCACGCAGATAGTGCGCCAGAATCGTCGCCGGAACGCCAAAGTCGCTATATTCGCCGGTTTCGGCATCGATACCTGGTGTAGTGAGTAACAGCTTGCACGGATCAACAAAATACTGATCCGCGGCATATCCTTCAAAGCCGTGCCACTTCGCCCCCGGCTCAAAACTGAAAAAACGGCGGTCGCTGGCTAACACTGATGTCGGATAATCCTGCCACAATTTGCCATCAACAACGGGGGGGATAAACGGGCGGAACAGCTTACAGCGCGCAAGAATAGCCTTGCGCGACTCAATACCCAACTCAACGCACTCAGCCCACAGCCGACGCCCACTCTCCCCTTCATGAATTTTGGCGTTAACGTCCAGCGCGGCAAACAGCGGGTAGAACGGGCTGGTAGAAGCATGGAGCATAAAGGCGTTATTCAACCGCTTATGCGGGCAAAAACGCGCCTGTCCGCGGATATGGTTATCTTTTTTATGGATCTGCGACGTCTGTGAGAATCCAGCCTGCTGTTTGTGCACCGACTGGGTCACAAAAATCCCCGGATCGTTTTCGTTAAGTTCTAACAGCAGCGGCGAGCTATCCGCCATCATCGGGATAAATTGTTCATAACCGACCCACGCGGAATCAAACAGAATGTAATCACACAGATGCCCAACGGTATCGATCACCTGACGGGCGTTATAGACAGTGCCGTCATAGGTTCCCAGCTGAATAATCGCCAGGCGAAACGGGCGCGGCAGGTCGGCTTTTTCTGGCGCAACGTCGCGAATTTGCTGGCGCAGATACTCTTCATTAAAACAGTGCGCATCAATACCGCCAATGAAACCAAACGGGTTGCGTGAAGCTTCCAGATAGACCGGCGTCGCCCCCGCCTGAATCAGCGCGCCGTGATGATTCGACTTATGGTTGTTACGGTCGAAGAGCACCAGATCGCCACGCGTTAACAGCGCATTCGTCACCACTTTATTCGCTGCCGATGTGCCGTTCAGCACAAAATAGGTTTTATCGGCATGAAAGACTTTGGCTGCGAATTTCTGCGCATCTTTCGCCGATCCTTCATGAATAAGCAGATCGCCCAATTTTACGTCAGCATTACACATATCGGCGCGAAAGACGTTCTCACCAAAGAAATCGTAAAAATGGCGTCCGGCAGGATGCTTTTTAAAAAACGCACCATGTTGATGCCCAGGGCAAGCAAAGGTGCTGTTGCCCATCTCAACGTACTGCGTCAGCGTGTCATAAAACGGTGGCAGCAAATTCTCTTCATACTGACAGGCTGCGGATTCCAGCTCCAGCCAATGCTGCTCGTTGCCGTTGATTACCGCCGTAACGCCCGCAGGTAATTCAACAGCATGTTCGGAATACAAAAACACCGGTAGATGAAAACCGGTGCGCTTAAGCAACGTAAGAATGCCACTGCGACTATCCGCAGCGGTAATGACGACTGCCGCGACGTCCGTAAAATCAGTATCTCCCAACGCCACCACGCGGCGATGAGTAGAAAGTCGGGATACCAGTTCACTACTGGCGGCAATATTCATTGATTTCATAAGCGCAAACCCGTTTCGGGGAAGTAAGAATACCGGACAAGGTGGAAAACCCTGCCCCATGAGATATGGGTCAAACTGGTCACCAGCTCCGACCGCCAGACATCAGTAAAAGCAGAAACGCTCTGATTTTACTGTTGTCCTGCAGTGAACGTGCGTTAACTTCACCGCATGAGCAGTAGCATAAAAAGAGAAGAGTTTCGCGCGAAACGGCGATAAGCGAGAGAATGTAAGGAGATGGCGTGCATCGGGCAAACTCCGTACAGAGAGGAGAAAATTCGCGCAATCATGGCACCTTTCGCTAAAGCGTGCAAGCCAGGACTTTGCGACCAGACAAGCCATCAACAAGGCAAAAAGTTCATAATAAGAAAATCAAACAATACAGCTAACAGGAACTCTTGTGGTCATCGGCCCTTTTATCAACGCTAGTGCAGTCTTACTGGGTGGCGTTCTCGGCGCACTGCTCAGCCAACGCTTACCGGAACGTATCCGCGTCTCCATGACATCTATTTTTGGTCTGGCATCGCTGGGGATTGGTATTTTACTGGTTGTGAAATGCGCCAACCTTCCAGCGATGGTTTTAGCTACGCTACTTGGCGCTCTAATTGGCGAAATTTGTTTGCTGGAGAAAGGTGTCAATACAGCAGTCGCCAAAGCACAAAATCTGTTTCGTCACTCACGTAAGAAGCCAGCGCATGAATCTTTTATTCAGAATTATGTCGCGATTATTGTCCTGTTTTGCGCCAGCGGCACCGGGATCTTCGGGGCGATGAACGAAGGGATGACCGGCGATCCGAGTATTTTAATCGCCAAGTCATTTCTTGATTTCTTTACGGCGATGATCTTCGCCTGCTCGCTGGGTATTGCGGTGTCGGTAATTAGTATCCCATTACTGATCATCCAGTTAACGCTGGCGTGGGCTGCCGCGCTGATATTACCGCTGACCACACCGTCGATGATGGCAGACTTCAGCGCCGTAGGCGGTTTATTGCTGCTGGCAACCGGATTACGCATCTGTGGCATTAAAATGTTCCCGGTGGTCAACATGCTTCCAGCACTCCTTCTGGCAATGCCGCTTTCCGCCGCCTGGACCGCCTGGTTTGCCTGACAATGCGTGCAATAGCGGCAAAGTGATGATAGATTGTGCAGTCTGCAGTAAATTGAAGAAATTTGATTGACGAGACGAGGCGAATCAGGTTTAATGCGCCCCGTTGCCCGGATAGCTCAGTCGGTAGAGCAGGGGATTGAAAATCCCCGTGTCCTTGGTTCGATTCCGAGTCCGGGCACCACTAATTCTTAAGAACCCGCCCACAAGGCGGGTTTTTGCTTTTGGATCTGACAATAACCTTCACGAAAAAAGTTTGCTTATAAAGTCTGGGGGAATTACTCTCGCCACGTTAACGAGAGTAATTTTATTGATACTAATCTCCTGATACTTTACCCCCGTCCAAACTCCAGCCGCTGCACATTCACCATCCCAGTCTTCTCAGCAGCACTGGCATCAATTTGTGTCACCCGCAGCGCATACTTTTCATCCAGCGCGTTTAACCAGTTCAGCAGGTCATTAAACACCACCGGATCTATCCAGACCTGAATATTCTCCCCACGCTCGGCTATCCGCTTGATGACTACCGAGTGCGCGGAAGCGCTGTCACTGATAACCCGCGATACCTGCGCAGGCGTTGTTGTGGCGGATTTTCGCGCCGCCATAATATCCGGCGCGGCGCTCCTCAGTCTGGTGTTCATCGCCACCAGTTGCTGCAACATTGTCTCCTGTTGTTCTATCCGTTCGCTCAACGGCTGCCAGATGAGGACGTAATATCCGACGCTAAACAGGAACACCACCGCTGCCAGTAACATGCCCTTTTCACGCGGAGAACGCCCCGCCAGGTGTTGTGCCAGCCAGTGTTCGCCACGGCTTAACTGGCGTTCACGCCATTGCTGAAAATAGTGAATAAATTTATCGCGTAACATGTTATTTCCTCCGCAACGTTACGCCGCCGGAAACCGCATCACCCTCTTTCTGTAATGCGTCCTGTTGCACAACATAATCGGTTGCCAGTGCACTACGCAGTTTGTCGAAACTGGCAAAGTTAGCAGCCCGCAACTGGAGGTGAAGCGTCTGGCGTTTTTGATCAAAGGTGAAACCACGCATTTCGATGTCGGAAAGTGACGCTGATTTCAGGGTGCTGGCTATCGCTGACAACTCGGCGAGCAGCCGGGTATCGTCGGCCTGTGGGCGATATTTTTTCAGCGCCATCGTCACCTGAGAGCGTAAATTCACAATCCGCTTCTGCTCCGGGAACAACGTTAAGAACTGTTCCTCCGCCTGGGTGCGGCTTTGCGCCACCTGTTCGCTGACGCTCCATAACGTCACGCCCCGCTCCACTGCCAGCGCAACCAGAATCAGCAATATCGGCAGAATCATCACCCGCCAGCGCGCCCACTGTTTTCGGTAGCTGACGCGAGGCTGCCACGGCCCTGTCAGCAGGTTCCCTTCCGGTTCGCCATAAGTGGTAACGGCGGGCAGAGCTGTAACGGTCAGGCGTTCAGCGTCTGCGCCAGCCCATGCTGATAGCTTTTCCGGTGCAATGCCGACTACGGTTAGCGAAAGCGGTAAATCCTGCTCATTGAGCTGGGCGCGGAACATGACCGGAGCCAGCGCCAGCCCGGCGCTCCATCCCCGGCATTCATCGATGCGGCAGATAACCCGTTGCGCATCGCCAGCCATAAACCCACAAGGAATGGACATCCAGTCCGGCGCGACGGTAGCGCGGGTGATGCCGTTTTCCTGCAACCACTGCGCAATGTTGCGCATATGCTGTTGGTGAATCACTGCTACGGTTGCCAGTTGCTGGTCGATTTTCAACGGGGCGAAATGCAGTTCATCGATATCCTGGTTCAGCTCTTCTTCCAGCAAGGCGGGCAGAATAGTCGGTATCTGCTTGCGGGCGACATCAGGCAGTTCAACCTGCCAGACGCTGATCCATTCGCCGGGAATGTAGAGTCGAATCGCATCGGTTTGCAGCCATTGCTGAAGCTGTTCGTCAGCAACGTCAGGCCAGATACCGTGTTCCACGTCGGGTGTACGGCGCTGCCAGCGGACGGTATCGGAGGCGCAAAGCGGGAAAAAAATCTCAAGGATGGAACTCACTCACTTTCTCCTGTCTGATGCCAGAGAACCGAAAAGTGTTGTGGGCCCATGCGGACAATTAACGAATTCATCGTCAGTTCAATCTCATTCACGGTGATATCTGAACGCAGCCAGAAGTAATTGCTGTCCACGCTCAGGACGGTTTTTAGCTGTTTTTTAGTACGCTCATCGACGTCAGCAAGTAGCGGCTGTGCAAGAAACTGATCGACATCTTCCCAGCCCTTCGCCGGACGTTGTTGTAATAATGCCCGCGCCTGAACAGGGCTTAACCACGGGTCAAACAGCGCCTCAAGAAGCACACTTTGCGTGACGTCTAAGGTATTGATGTTGATTTGCTGGCGGGTCATCGGCAGCGCACAGACCAGCGGTTTCAGTTTTTGATAAAGCCCGTCGTCCATTCCCTGCACCACGCGCATCTCGCTGATATCGGCCAGCGGTTGATTCGCGGCGTAGAAAGGCACCGAACGGGCGAGATACTCGCTGTCTTCACGGCCCAGACGTGTCTGGACGCTGCGGTCCTCGTCAATAAACTCCCACAGGCTTTCGGCTATCAGTTCGGCCCGATAAGCAGGCACATCCAGGCGCGAGATCAGGGCAATCAACTGTTGTACCGCAAGCGGACGCGACGCCGTTGTCGGCTGAGCAAGGGCATTCAGGTTAAAGCAAGCCTGTGCGTCACGCAGGGTGACCGCAATTTGCCCCTGCGGCAGAGGGAAGAAACGAGGGCCGGATGCCCACGGCTGTGTCAGATGCACGCGCTTTTCATTTTTCAGGCTCAGACTGAGCGCGCTCAGCGCCAGGCTTTCCGCACTGGCGCTGTACCACAGCGCCTGCTGGTACTCCTGCTGGCTGCGCGTTCGCCCAAGTTGTTGCTGCATCCGCCCGGAAAGCGTGATGGTTACCAGCATCATAACCGCCAGCAATACCAGCACCACGACCAGTGCCATTCCGCGTTTTGGTGGTGAGGTGATCATGATAATTGCGGCCCGCGTAACAACCAGATGCGTTCAATCTCGCCCCATTGCGGCGAATGCAGAGTCATGCGCACTGCCACAGGGATCGCCTGTACTGACGACCAGCTCTCCTGCCAGCGCGTACCATCATAGAACTGCAAACGGAGCGAATCCGCCGGAATCAACTTTTGCATTGTCGGCTTCACGCTGCCTGCGGCATCGGTCAGCGGCCAGGCTAACCGTTCGAGATAACCGTCATGAATGCGGTAACCGACGGTGAGCAGATTGCTGCGTGGCAGACGCATCAACGGGTTAACCACGCCGCCGCGCACAAAGCGCATGCCTTCACTCTCAGACGCCAGCACGCCAGCGCCCGCCAGTAACGCTGGTTCACGCTGGCCCTGTTCGCCTCTTACCGGACGCGGCATCATTTGGGTCAGATCGTGGGTCAGAAAACTCATCGTTTGCTGCATGAGGTTTAGTTTTTGATCATGTCCGGCGACGGCGTTATTCACGCGTGTGACACCGTTTGTCACCTGCTGCGCCATCAGTGCCAGCGAGGCAAAAATGGCAATTGCCACCAACATTTCCAGTAACGTGAAACCAGCGCGAGTCCTTCTCACTGTTGGCCTCCCACGGCGCTAAACCAGGCGCGTCGTGACTGAATCACCGACGAAAAGTCTTCGTGAAGGCTGACTTCAATATCCACAGCCTGGAGCAGCGCGTTGCCTGTACTCAGCGGTGTGGTTCGCCAGTACCAGCGGCTTCCTGCCATATCGCTCTCGCCCTGCTGCCTGACCGCCCGCTGCTCGCGGGTCATCAGGTAGAGCAGCGCGGTCTGGTTTTCAGCCACCCAGCCCGCTACCGTTTTTTCCTCAAGAATTTGCTGATTACTCAGCGCACCGCTGGCAATCTGTAACACCGCCGTGGCAGCCAGCGCAAAAATCGCCAGCGCGAGCATCACTTCCAGCAAGGTAAATCCGCGCTTCATGGCATCCTCTCATCACATTGATTGAGGGATAACGCGCCATCGTGCGCCAGTTTTACCGCCCAACATGCGTTTTGCGCCGCCGAGTAGAAGCGCAGCGTAAACGGCGCGGCGGGTTCAAAAGGCGAAAAACGGATCTGCGGAGTCTTCTTTTTCGCCTCTTTTTGCAGCTCCAGTTCAATATCGTGCAGCGTCAGTCGACGACGTTGCAGCTCCAGCGCATATTCCTTCTGCCAGATATCACTTCCGGGTTGTAACAGCATCTGCACCTGTTTCGGCACCGTAACCTGTGCCGATAACCGGGTCGAGGAAACGGGCGACCACTGCCCCTGACGACGCTGCATAAACTGGTAGCCAGGCGGGTCGATTAGCACACCGAGTGTTTTCCCTTCGATCACTGCCCTGTCCTTAAACTGCGCAAAGCGAGTCAGAAAATCCTGCGCCGCTTTTTTCGCGGGCGATTCAGAATCGGTCGCAAAAGTCTGTACCACGCCCGCACTGGCAAGGCCGATAAGAAAAATCACCAGCATGATTTCCAGAAGTGTGAATCCGCGTTCAGGCACTGCTTACTGAAACTCCTGCAAATTCCAGTTACCGATATCTGCGCCAGCGCCTTCCCCGTTTTCCTGACCATCCGCCCCCAGGGTATAAACATCAAACAGCCCTTTTTCACCCGGACTGAGATACTGATAATCATTGCCCCACGGATCCTTTGGCAGTCGTTTAATGTATCCACCAGTACGGTAGTTGCGGGAGTCCGCCATATTGGCTGGCTGCTGGATCAGCGCCTCAAGCCCCTGTTCTGTGGTCGGATAACGCCCGTTATCCAGTCGGTACATATCCAGTGCGTTTTCCAGCGCCACGATATCGCTGATGGCTTTTTGCCGATCGGCTTTCTCTTTGTTGCCCAACAGGTTAGGCACCACCAGACTTGCCAAGACGCCAAGAATAACAATCACCACCATCACTTCCAGCAGGGTAAAACCTGCCCGTGGTTTTTGTGTGCGGGATAACGAATTCATGTGATAACTCCGTAAATTACATTCCAACCATATTATTCAGTTGCAGCATCGGCTCGAGGATGGCGATGACAATAAACAGCACCACGCCCGCCATCATCACCACCAGCGCAGGCTCAAACAGCCCCAACGCCAGCCCCACCTGGGTATCAAATTCCCGTTCCTGGTTAACAGCGGCCTGCTCAAGCATGGTTTCCAGTTCGCCGCTCTGTTCGCCGGAGGCGATCATGTACAGCATCATCGGGGGGAACAGGCGCAACTCCGCCAGCGCGGCGCGCAGACTGCTTCCTTCGCGGACGCGATCTGCCGCCAGCAGTAGTTGTTGTTCGACATAGCGATTTGCCGACACAGCGGCAGCGGTCTGAATACCTTCCAGTAGCGGAACACTGCTGGCGGTGAGGATGCTTAAGGTGCGGGAAAAACGCGCCGTATTCAGCCCGCGCGCAACACGCCCTGTCACGGGCAGACGCAGCACGGTTTTATCCCAGCGCAGGCGCATAGTAGGATTTTTAAGTAGCCGTTGCCCCAGCACCAGAAGCGCCAGCAATCCCGCCAGCCAGTAAACGCCGCTGGCCTGTAACGCGTCGCTCATGGCAATAAGCGTGCGGGTTGAGGCGGGTAGCGCGTGTCCGAGATGATCAAACTGTTCGATGATTTTCGGCACCACTGCCGTCAGCAAAATAGTGACTACGCCCGTTGCCACCACCAGCAGAACCAGCGGATAGAGCATGGCCTGCAATAGACGTGATTTCAGGCGCTGTCGCTGTTCGGTGTAATCTGCCAGGCGATTAAGCACCACGTCGAGATGCCCGGATTTTTCTCCGGCAGCAACCATCGAACAAAACAGAGAATCAAAGACGCGGGGATGTTCGCGCAGGCTGTCCGACAGGGTGTAACCTTCCTGAATCCGGCTGCGCAGCGCCATTCCGAGGCTTTTTACATGCAGTTTTTCACTTTGCTCACTGACCGCCTGTAAGCAGGTTTCCAGCGGCATTGCTGCCTGTACCAGCGTTGCCAGTTGGCGCGTGAACAGCGCAAGATCTGCCGCCGCCACGCGACGATGTGCGTGCCGCCGACGCTGCAACATCCCCCCTGACGAAGTATTCATCCGGGCTTCAATATGCACGGGGATAAGCTCTTTACCGCGCAACAACTGGCGGGCATGACGCGCGGAATCCGCCTCAATCATACCTTTGGTTTTGCGACCATTACGCTCCAGCGCCTGATAGTAAAACAGTGCCATTACGCCTCCATGGTTACCCGCAGAACTTCATCGAGAGAGGTTTCTCCGGCGAGCACTTTCTCAATGCCGTTGCTGCGGATACCCGCAGAGTGTTGTCGGACATAACGTTCCAGCTCCAGCTCCCCGGCCTGACGGTGGATCAAATCACGCAATGTGGCATCCACCACGATCAGCTCATGGATGGCAGTCCGTCCGCGAAAACCTTTGTGATTACAGGCGGGACAGCCCTGTGGATGGTACAGAGTGACGGTACGGGCGTCGGTAATTCCCAGCAGGCGTTTTTCTTCGTCAGTGGCTGGTGCGGGCTGGCGGCAGTCGGGACACAGCGTGCGAACCAGTCGCTGCGCCATCACGCCCGTCAGACTGGAAGAGAGCAGGAAAGGCTCCACGCCCATATCCTGCAAACGTGTGATCGCCCCCACCGCTGTGTTGGTATGCAGCGTGGAAAGGACCAGGTGTCCGGTAAGTGAAGCCTGGACGGCGATTTCTGCGGTTTCGGTATCGCGAATTTCACCGACCATCACCACATCCGGGTCCTGACGCAAAATCGCGCGCAGCCCACGGGCAAAGGTCATGCCGACGCGGGTGTTAACCTGCGTCTGACCGATCCCTTCAATCATGTATTCGATGGGATCTTCAACCGTGAGAATGTTGCGCGAATGGTTGTTCAGCTCCTGCAATCCGGCGTACAGCGTGGTGCTTTTGCCGGAACCCGTCGGCCCCGTCACCAGAAAGATGCCGTGCGGTTTGTGTAACAGCTGGCGCAACTGCGCGGTCAGTTGCTGGCTAAGCCCCAGACGCTCCAGCGTCAGGCGGGCCTGGTTTTTGTCCAGCAGTCGCAGCACCACGCGCTCGCCCCAGGCAGAAGGCATGGTGGAGACACGCACGTCAATCGCCCGGCCGCCCAGCAACAGCGCAATACGTCCATCCTGCGGCACGCGCTTTTCGGCAATGTCCAGCCGCGCCATCACCTTGATACGCGACACCAGCAGCGAGGCCAGTTTGCGCCCCGGGCGCAGCATTTCATGTAATGTGCCGTCAACGCGAAAACGGATCACCAGACTCTTTTCAAACGTCTCGATGTGGATATCCGAAGCGCCTTCTTTAATCGCCTCTGCCAGCATGGCGTTGATCAGTTTGATGATCGGCGCATCGTCGTCACTTTCCAGCAGATCTTCCGTTTCTGGCAGTTCTTCCGCGAGAGTAAAAAAGTCCTCAGCAGAACCGAGATCTTCCATCAGCTGGCGAGCCTCGGAAGAGTCCCGCTGCCAGACCGCATTCAGCCGCTGTTCAAATTCGGCCCCGTCGATTTGCCGCAGCGTAAAGGGCGCGTTCAGCCCCCGCTGCAGCTCCTGCAAAACAGAGAGCGACAACGGATGCACATGGAGGATCTCCAGCGACGCTTCGCACCATGCCACCAGGCTAAACCGACGGCTGAAACTGTAGGGCAGACGCACGGTGTTAGCGGTGGTTTCCTGTGCTACAGGCACCATTAACGCGTTCTCCCGGCATTAAGGAATGCACGAACTTCCGGCGGTAGAGCCTGATTTTGCGCTGGCAGTACCGGCTGCGCGGTGTGCGGCATCAGGCTTAAACCTTGCTCATCGCGATAGATCTGCTCGGCGCGCATGTAGTTATATTTGCGCTGCGACACGCCGTCTGCCGCCATACCGTCACGCAGAATGGTCGGACGGATAAACACCATCAGGTTACGTTTTTCTTTTTTATCCGCCGTCGATTTAAACAGGTTACCAATCAATGGGATATCGCCCAGCAGCGGCACTTTCGCCACGCTTTCTCCCGCCTGATCGTCCATCAGACCACCAAGCACAATCAGCTCACCATCGTTAGCCAGCACGGTGGTTTTCAGTTTGCGCTCACCAAACACCACGTCGAGGCTGGTCTGTCCTTCCACCTTCGAGACTTCCTGCTCAATCACCATCTGTACCGCGTTACCTTCGTTAATCTGCGGCGTGACTTTCAGCATGATGCCGACTTTTTTCCTTTCTACTGTATTGAAAGGATTGCTGTTATTGGAGCCAACGGTAGAGCCGGTTAATACCGGAACGTCCTGGCCCACCATGAAGAAGGCTTCCTGGTTGTCCAGCGTAGTGATGCTCGGCGTGGAGAGAACGTTCGAGCTGGAGTCGTTTTTAACCGCCTGCACCAGTGCCATCCAGTCGCCTTTCACCACGCCAACCGCCGTACCGCTAAATCCAGAAAGAAGCTGGGCGAGTGTGGAGAGATCGCCGTTGGTATCCGGATTAATGGTGGTAGCGCCGTTTTCACTGATCACCGTCGAGCCTTTCTGCGGTTTCGCCTGAGAAATGGCTGCCCCCAGCGTACCGATAGGGATCTGCGTACCATTAGCAAACTGCATTAATCCGGCATCTTTCGACGCCCACTGCACGCCGAAGTTGATATTGCTACCTTCGGCAACTTCCACGATCAACGCCTCGACGTGCACCTGAGCACGGCGAATATCCAGTTGTTCAATCACGCTTTGCAGCGACTGCATGATGTCCTGCGGTGCGGTTACAATCAGGGCATTACTGTGTTTGCTGGCGGCGATGGATACAATCTCACGCCCGCTACCGACCGTGCCTTCCGCCTCTTCTTTAGCCGCCGTGAGCGTGCCGCTGACCTGCTTCAGCACATCGACCAGATCTTCGGCTTTGCTGTATTTGAGATAGAACACCTGGCTGTTGCCGCTGCGTTCCATTTCTGAGTCCAGCCGACGGATCAGGCGGCGCATTTTGTCCCGCGTGGCCGGGTCACCACTGACAATCACACTGTTGGTGCGTTCGTCGGCGACAATTTGAGATTTCAGCGTCGCAGGCTGGTTCTCGCCGCTGTTTTTCGTCAGGCTTTCCAGCACGCGGGCGATTTCCGAAGCCGAGGCGTTATCCAGCGGGATCACCTCTTCGGTGCGATTACCCGCGTGATCCACGCGCTGGATCACTTCTGTCAGGCGCTCCACAACGGAGGCGCGTCCGGTGAGCATAATCACGTTGGAGGGATCGTAATTAACAACATTGCCTGAGCCTGCGCTGTCGATCATCTGGCGCAGAATCGGTGCCAGCTCGCGTACCGACACATTACGTACCGGCACTACTTTGGTGACCATTTCATCGCCCGCGTAGTTGTCGCTGCCTTCACCGACCAGCGGCAGCGGCTCGACTTTCGCAGCGCTGGATTTCACCACCTTCAGCACGTCGTTTTCCATCGGTACGACGGCATACCCCTGTGCTTCCAGCAGGTTAAGGAATAGCTGGTAATACTGGCGTTCATTGAGCGGGGTCATGGTGCGAATACTCACTTTCCCCTGTACGCCCGGCCCCATAATGATGGTTTTATTAAGGTTAGCGCCGACGGTTTCGATGAACGATTTCAGGTCGGTATCTTTAAAATTAGCGGTGAAAGTGGCTTCTTCCGCCCAGACCGGTGAACTGCATAATGCCGCTGCCAGCACCAGCGGCAGTAAACGCTTTTTTGTTTTGAGGCCAGTTGTCTTCTTACGCCAGACCGACAACGTAATATCACGCCAAAACACGATGAATGATTCTCCTGGATTAAATGCGGTTAGCGCAGCGCGATGGAAATGTCGTGGCGCGCACCCTTGCGTAAAACCGTAAGTTGAATGGAATCCATTGAAGGTAACTGCCGCATCAGAGCAATCATTGCTCGTGGATCAGTGAAATCCTGCTGATTTAGCGCAATGGCGATATCGCCTTCCTTGAAACCGCTGGCATCGAACAGAGAACGATCTGCCCCCGGCTTCACTGCATAACCGACAATCCCCTCCTTACGCACAGGCGTAAGCTGGATATAGTTAAAAATTTTCTGCGGATCTTTCGCCAGTGCCTGACGCACGGCAGTCGGGATCTCAACTGGCGCACTGGCAGCAGGCTCAGCAACAGCTTGCTTTGCTTCGTCACTGACAGCTTTTTTGTTGGTCACGGCAACAGTGGAACGCTCCTCTTCAGCCAGGCTCAGGCGCTCTATTTTTCCCTGATAGCGCAGCATCACATGGTCGCGATTGATTTCCTCAATCACCGCATTGTGCGAGCCAAGCGTTTCACCCTGCAAATAGACCTGCTGTTTACCGCCTTCTTCAATAACCGCGCCGGGTCTGGCACCAAAGGCAATCCCGCGCAGCACCACATTAAGACGCGTTTCTGCCACAGGCACAGGTTCGGGTTGTTTTACCGGCGTGGCGACGGGCTGATATTTGCCAAACCAGTTTTGCTGGCTGATTAATTGCACGTCATTTTTATCGAACGTTTTTGCATCCGCACGGGGCGGTTTATTCGCCGATGGGGAAACAGCCGTATATTCCGCAGAAAAGGAGAAATAGCGCCAGAGTGAATGCGCCACTTTTGCAGAAATAATAAGCAGCATCAGCCAGAACATCCCGCGTACAATTTTTCGCAGATGCTCTTTGTCTGTATTAAGAGATTGTCTCTGGTTAAGAGTGTGACGAATTTTTGTCAGCCATTGAATGAGATAAATTCGTGCGTCACGAAAAACAACCCGCGCCAATTTATATCTACCCGACGTTATGCTTTGACTATTCCACAGGTGGTACGATCCAGTTTCCGCTGATACTGGTTACCTGTACGTGTATCATTAATCGTTATGCTGTAATTAATTCCCTCAGTGAGCATTAATTTCACTGTTGGGTCAGCGCACATTTGTCGTTGATAGCTGATTAAAAAGGCGTCTGGCGTCTGCGTGGTCTGAGTACCCGCTTCGCTGATAATGGTCATTTTTACCGTCGTGCCGCTACTTTGTGCCAGCACTAAGGTATATCCCGCAGATTTAATCGGCAGGTTTTGGCTGATATTTTGCGCCTGTTTTTTCGCCAGCAAACTGGCGTTTTCATTATGGCTGGCACAGCCACTTAATAATCCTGTAACGCTCAACAATAGCGATATTAATACCCTCCCTGGCATCTGTTTTATCGACATGGTAAATAATCTCTAAGGTTATTAATAAGAGTTAAAATGTCACTTTGATAATGACGTGGTTATCATTAAAACAATGCCTGTAGATAAAGTGTTGCTATACCGCCCAGACTTAAACACGGTCCAAAAGGCAGTGTGGTTGATCCTTTTTTTATAATAACGGCATATATCAGGCCGCAGCATGAGGCGATTAAAGCAACATTGGGCAGTGACAACGGCCCCACCCAACTACCTAACGCAGCGAACAATAATACATCGCCCATGCCTAATGCTTCTTTACGCAGAACTATTCCGGCTATCCAGCGCAGAGAGTAAAAAGTGATAAACCCCACCAGGACGCCGGTGACTGCATCTTGTAGCGTGAGCGGGCTCTGCTGCGCCCATGCCGCAATTAGTCCCGTCCACAATACGCCCTGAGTAAAAACATCGGGCAGCCATTGGTGATCGAGGTCAATGACGCTCGCGGCAATCAGCCAGGCGGATAATATCATCACCGCCAGCGCCCATCCACTTTCCGGCCAGACCAGACTCGCCAGCAAAAAAGCGAGTGCTGTCAATAACTCCACCAGCGGATAACGCTTGCTGATTTTCGCCTGACAGTCGCGGCAGCGCCCTTTGAGCATCAGCCAGGAGAGCAGCGGAATATTGTCACGTATCCGGATGGTCTGCTGACAATGTGGGCAGTGCGAACGCGGTAGCGCAAGGCTTATTTTTGACTGCGCACTCGGCATTTCACCATGAAACTCCGCCATTTGTTGGCGCAGCATGATGGGGTAACGCCAAATCACCACATTCAAAAAACTGCCGATAATCAATCCTCCGACGGTAGCCAGTATGGGCATCGCCGCGGGGTATTGCTGAAAAACATCAAAAAGCATGGTTAAAGGTTGTTTGTTGTAACTTGCCGGATGCGGGCCTGCAGGTGTATGCCATATGGCTTTCCTCCAGGCCCAATAAGCTGGCGCAACCCGGTGCGCCTTATTTCATGCCGGATGCGGCGTGAACGCCTTATCCGGGTTATTCAGCAGGCATCGAATACTCGGTAACCTTATTAATGGTTTCCGGCCCTTGCTTCGGTTTCGGCAGATTGAGTGACGCCAGCGTGTTGTACGCCGACTGGCTCACACCGCCCTCGAAGCTCATCTCGCTCGCCCCCGGCAGCTGGTAAGCATTCGCACCCGGATTCCATTTCTTAAAGAACTCCGAAAGATCCGTCTGAGCGACCCAGGATGCACACAGCATCAGCGTGTCAGCAGCGTTACCGTTGGATTCAGCACAGTAATTCTTGCCACCAAAGGTCTTGTCACCAACGTCATCGCCGCGCGCTTTACGGTGCATCAACTGGAACAGGTTCCAGCCTTTCATCCCTTCACGCTCGCTGTAAAACTCTGGCAGAGGAGTGCCATCTGGATACCATTTCTTGATATCAAAGTTTTTCTCTGCCCATTCCTTCAGCTGCGCGTACATCAGCAGACGGTCACCCGCACCGCCGCGTGCCCATGCCTGGTTGTTGCTCTCCTCCAGATATTCCGGTGCGACGGTAATATCGTCAGCGACACGGTTCATCTTGCCGAGATAGCGATCCTGCATGTACAGCGCCAGCACGTTGTTCGCGACTTCAGTTGCACCCGGTACAGTCAGCGGTGTTTCTGCGGCGTTGTGCCCTACTTCGTGCCAGATCAACCAGTCGTTCAGCGGCGTCGTCGGCAGCGTGGTGCTGTTCGTCGAGAAGCTGCTGTTCATTACCGGATAACCCGAGTGCGCATCACCGATGGAGATCTGCACATCGTTTGTGAAACGATGTTTATGTCCCGTCAATGCTTTATAGGTAAACATCCGGTGCTTACCGCTCGTTTCATCACGACCGTAGAAGTCATTCATCGATCTGGCAAAGGTGTCCAGATCGTTAGCGAATTGCTCCAGTCCGCCAGTGTAATTGCTGGCATTCAGGTTCTTCTTCGGTGTGGTATAGACGAAAGCGTCTGATTCCAGCTCACCCAGCGGAGCCGGTGAGTTCAGATCGTTTTTCCATGCGCCGTCTTTATAGAACGGTGCTTTTACCACGCCAGTAAAGGTGAAGCTGGCAGATTCATTGGTAGAGCTATTGCCCTTGATATAAATCAGGCCACCGTAAGGCACCTTGAACTTCACCGTACCGCTAGCGTCCAGAGAGTACGTTTTAGTCACTCTTGGCGGACGGTTCAGCGCAACTTCATGCTTCTCACGTCCGGTCAGGTCGTCAGCCAGCGCCACGGTGACGGTCACAGGAACGTTCGCATTGGACTTAATGGTGACCTCTTTCTGAGCCGGTGCCCACAGGCCAGTTGACTGCATGTTACCTGCAAACCATTTGGTCGGATTCGAGTACAGGCTGATGGTTTCAGTAACGTTCTGTCCCTCTTCCGATACTGCTCCCGGATACTTCTCGACATCAACTTTGATGTTCAGATCCCACCAGGAACGGCCCAGCATCAGGCGTGTCAGCGGTTTTTCCATATAGTTGAGCGGGTAGCTCGGGTTCATCATGCCCGCTTTGCTGCTACCGTCACCGTAGATCATGTTGTTATCGACCAGCGATTTTTTCAGATCTGCAGAACACTTGGTGCCGCCTGCATAGGCATCATTGGCGTAGCAGTTCAGGAACTCGGTGAACGTTTTAAAGCCCAGCTCGTCATTTTTGCCTTCTTCATAACGATAGCTCGTATCGTTCCACAGCCAGACCGACATGTTCTGGTACAGACGTTCCAGATCGACGCTGCTCAGACGCTCACCTTTGCGACCATTGGTCCGGAAGTAGAGCTCATGCTGATACAGACGCTGAATGTTGGTGCCTAAATCCGCAGCCTGCACCATCGCTTTTGCAGTGTCGGCGTTAAGGCTTAGTTGCGTATACTGTGGAACATACATGCCACCAGTAACCGGAACCCCCGTGCCAGGACGATATTCCAGACAGTTGACCTCATAGTGATATGCCGGATTAGTACACTCTTTCAGCCCCGGGAACGCGGCGAAAATTTTCTCCTTCGCAGCCTTCAGAGAATCCTCTGTTTTATGATCGGCCTCATCAATAAAGGCATAACGCGTTTCCTGTTTGCCATCTACATCTTCCAGCCAGCTGGCAACTTCCAGCTTCGGTTTGTCATCAGGTTTGTTTTCTACCTGATATTTCCACTTAACTTCCCCTGTCTTACTATCGATGGTGTACGGCAGCGCACCATCTACGGCAGGATAACGTTCATAGACCCAAATGCCCGTTGCGCGCTGCTGACGAACGCGGTTCGGATACCCTTGCGGATCGTTATTTACTACCGACTTGTTCAGTGCCATCGACAGACCTGCGGCATCCAACAGACGCACAAAACCAGACGCGCTCTCTTCCTTAAGATTGCTCATCACGTTTTCCATGATCAGCACCGATCCACCTTTGTTCAGATAGGCGATCAGATCGGTCACATCCTGCTGAGTCAGCTTCGGTTTGCTGGTATCTGCACGCAGCGGGATTGCATAAGGATCGTTACCCACCTGAGTCACATATTCAAAGCCGTTAAGGATCAGCAGCGGCATTTCCTGCGGATCGAGATCGCCATAGCTACTTAAATGCTCAACAGAGATGCCCGCAAAATCCGGATGGAAGTCGAACGCAGCGCTGTTTCCTGTAACCTGACCATGACGTTTAAAATAGACAGTATCCAGGTTGGTGCCTACGGTCATGCTGGCTTTCGCGTCCGGCGTCCATTTATCGTCGGACAGATAGCGCAGCACGTTCTCCATGAAGTTCTTCATGTCATCCGGGTCGCTGTTGAGCGTACACTGCCCATCTTTATTAACGCCCCCGTTCCAGCTGTAACCGTTCGGGCAACGCAAAATGCTGTTGTAGTGTGGGTTACCGATAACCATCAGTTTGCCCTCACCGACTTGCCCCAGCGAAATAAACGGCAGGTTGAAAGTGGCGGTATCGCGCGTAACGTTTTCCGGCTCAACAAGAGAAGGCGCTTCCGTAATGTACGCCAGCTCATTTTTATCCCAGGCGCGTTTTTCGCCAAACGCCAGCCAGTAGTTTTTATCATTACGCGCCATCAGAATCGGGAAGGCCGCGTTGGAGATATTCACCACCGCCTGACCGCGCGCATTACCCGTGCTGCCATAGAAGTTGGTAGAGTCATGGAATACATGGAACTTGCTGACAGATTTGTAGTTCGTATCCACGCCCCACAGCTTGTTGATAACGCCCTGAATCTGGCCGTCATTAACATTGCGCGTCGTCAGCGAGAACCAGCGAGCCTCGTTACAACCGTCGGTTTTCGCACAAATCGCGGTATCGATCTCTTTGGCCTGACCCGTCTTAAACTGCTCGATAAATGCGTTTGGCAGATTAACAACTTGCTCACCTTCATCCAGCGTCGCACCGTTGGATAACGAGAGATTGATAATCTCGTTGATCACGTTGGGATATTCGGCAAAGACCTTGCGTACATCATCCGGAACAACACGGGTATTATTTTGCCCGGTCGTCGAATAGCGATGAATAAGCTGATCGATATTCGCCCCGCGAACTTCATCACCCAGTTCAGTCAGCGCAATGGTCGACTTATTGCCGCGCACTGAACCCAGTTCAAAGGTATCGATACCAAAGGAGATGGTTTCGCCCCAGCTAAAAGAAAATTCACCATTTTCCCCTGTCACGCCACGGCCTGAATTGGTGTAGTAGTTGACGCCAGCAACACCATATCCCTGGCTATCCACCAGGCGACCTTCTGAGAGAATGATTTCCGAAGGTTGATACTGATAAAACTGTTCCGCGTTAGCCGACACGAAGGAGGCGTTCAGATCCGGTTTTGTTCCCGGAGTCGTGACGGGGACTACCGGTGAAGTATGAGTGGATGGCGCTTTATCAGTCGCGGCATTGTTTTCCACCTCTTCATTGACCAGCTTTTTGAACTCTTCCGGTGCCAGATCGATTTGCTTATACAGCGAGTCGAAACGTTTACTCTCGATCACCGAGGAGAACTCCAGGCACACCTGTTCTGTATTCGCCGGGCAACTGTTCATGGAGGTGACCAGCGAGAGCGCATTGCTTTTCTTGTTGTCGGAACCCGCCAGTTCTTGCGCGTCCTCAAGACTAAACGACACTTTTTCAACCGCACGCAGGCTACGCGCAGCTTCTGACTGGGTGTCGAAGGTAGCAATTGTCGTGTTGTTCCCTGCCACACAGGTGACTTTGTCGCCTGGTGTAAAGGTAAAGCCATCGCTGGATTCATCATTACAGGTGATATCACCAGTTACCCGCAGGCTTCCGCCCAGAGTCAGATAACCCGTTTTCGTAGGAACAGGTTCTGGCTCCGGTTCTGGTGTTGGCTCAGGATCAGGTGTCGGTTCCGGCGTAGGTTCTGGGTCCGGCGTTGGCTCAGGCGTCGGCTCCGGGTTTGGTGTTGGATCAGGTTTCACTTCCGGCAAAGACCCTGTTCCAGAATCTACAGGCGGCGTATCGGAGGAAGATCCGGAGCCACCGCCATCACAACCGGCTAACAGGGTTGCACTCAAAATAGCCGCTAAAAGCGATTTCTTATATTTAAATTTCTTATTCATTAATAACGCAAGTGACAAAACAATGTTAAAAAATTCGTAACTGGGAGAAATAGTTTTATGCTTTATCTTCTTTAATAATTTCCTCCATTCTTAAGAAAACGACATCATTGATAGAAAACAGGTGAAATTTATAAGAATAACCCCTATTTGATGTCTGGCTGGCTATTTTTACGAAATTTCAATAAACAAAAAATTAACAACATTTCACAACGCAACTATATAAATTCGTTGGTAGTTTTAACGATTAAGATTGCAAAAGCAACAGATAGAACGGTGTTTGCTCATCAAGCGAACATAATTAATACAGACTTGTTTTGCGTGATAAAAAAATAGATGTTCTCACGCTCCTAATTATTTAGCAGGTTATCTGAACACAAAACATTATTGCCGCATGGATAATAAAGCGAGAAATAATTTTCAATTAATAAGACAGAATAATGTAAATGAAGCCGGATGATATTAACGATCATCCGGCATTATTGATTTACGAGACCAACATTCCAGTAAACACATACGCCTGCAACAACGTGATAACGCCGATAACGCTGGCAAAAATCAGACTGTGCTTCACGGTGTAGCGGAATAGTTCAGATTCTCGGCCCACCATGCCCGTCGCGGCGCAGGCCACGGCGATAGATTGCGGGGAGATCATCTTGCCAGTTACGCCGCCGCTGGTATTTGCTGCCACCAGCAGAGTGTCAGAGACGTTGATTTGCTGCGCCGTGGTCGATTGCAGTGAACCAAACAGGGCGTTTGAAGAAGTGTCCGAGCCGGTAAGGAATACCCCCAGCCAGCCGAGGAACGGTGAGAAAAACGGGAACATCACGCCTGTACCTGCCAGTACCAGCGCCAACGTGGTGGACATGCCGGAATAGTTGGTGACGAAGGCGAACGCCAGCACCATGCCAATCGACAATATCGGCCACTTCAGACTAATTAGCGTTTCGGCAAAGACGCCAATCCCTTTCTTGATGCCCACGCCGAGGATGAAGATAGAGATAATCGCCGCAATAAAAATAGCGGTGCCGCCAGCCGAGAGAGGGTCGAATTTAAACACCGCATCCATTGGCGTTGGTTGGGCGACAATGGGTGCCGCTTTCAACACTTGTTGATGCAAATGAGGGATCTGGAAATTAATCACCAGTGAATAAAACGCGCCGCCCGGAGCAAATAACGCTTTAAACGGCTTCATGGTCCAGATGGTGACCAGCACCGTTAAGATTAAAAACGGTGACCACGCACGAATGATTTGCCCCAGACTATATTCTGAAGGCACGGGACCGCCAGAAGATGGCTTATTTACCACCATCGCACCTGCGGATTGCCCCATGCTGATTGCCGTTTCGGTATTTTTCGGCCGCCAGACTTTAAGGAATAAAGCGAGTGAGACGATACTCACCAGCGCCGAAGTAATATCCGGCAGTTCCGGACCAATATAGTTAGAGGTAAAGAACTGAGTGACAGCGAAGCTTCCCCCAGCAACCAGCGCCGCTGGCCACGTCTCTTTCACCCCTTTCCAGCCGTCCATCATTGCTACCAGCCAGAACGGCACAAGAACCGACAGGAACGGTAACTGACGTCCCGCCATTGCGCCAATGTGGAACGGATCGATTCCCGTTACCTGACCGGCGACCAGAATCGGCACGCCCAACGCACCAAACGCCACTGGCGCAGTGTTGGCAATCAGACACAGCCCCGCCGCGTATAACGGTTTGAAGCCCAGGCCCACCAGCAGCGCACCGGTAATCGCCACCGGCGCACCAAAGCCAGCCGCTCCTTCCAGCAACGCACCAAAGGAGAAACCAATCAGTAACACCTGCAAACGCTGATCGTCGGTGATGGAGATAACCGAGCTGCGGATAATATCGAACTGACCGCTGGCAACGGTTAATTTATAGAGGAACACCG
Source organism: Escherichia sp. WS33 (assembly GCF_046486385.1). Classification (NCBI taxonomy): domain Bacteria; kingdom Pseudomonadati; phylum Pseudomonadota; class Gammaproteobacteria; order Enterobacterales; family Enterobacteriaceae; genus Escherichia; species Escherichia sp. WS33. The sequence continues at coordinate 34,989 of NZ_JBJQLJ010000029.1, forward strand.
CCGCGACAATAATCCACGCAATTGGCCATAATCCATAAATAAAGCCATAGCCTGCAGCAGCAAATGCCATATCAATCGGCATTTTAAAGGCGAATATCGCAATCAGGATAGATAAGATAAGGGTTATTGCTCCAGCGACATGTCCTTTCAGACGTAATACCGCGAGTGCAACGAAGAAGAATATTATCGGGATCAGGGCGACCAGAGCGGATAGCCCCAGTCCTCCCATCGGCATATACATTTGGGTCCAGGTAACCATATTGTTCAGTCTCTTATTATCTTTATATGCTTGATATACTTAAGGTTGTAATAAGCAAAAGAGGACTGAACTGTAAAATATAGGCGTTATACTTTACAGCAACAGTACGCCGCTAACGCAATTGCTACCTCTGGCATAACAAGTATATCGGGTAAGGGTTTCTGTTCCGCACACGCAGGCGCAGAGTATCGTTAAGATGTCCATATTGTTGTTTTAGGCCCGCTAGTAATGCGCTACGGGTATTTAATATTGTTAAACCCTGATAATCGCTCCGGTTATTTCCGGGATAAATGTACTACCGCAGTTACTATCATAGCCCCGACAATAAAACTTGCCGGGGCTTTTTTTGACGCTATTAATGACTTTCTTTTTCGCGTAAACGCCAGGCGTGTAATAACGGTTCGGTATAGCCGTTTGGCTGTTTCACGCCGAGGAAGATTAAATCGCTGGCAGCTTTAAAAGCACACGAGTTAGCGAAATTCCCCGCCATCGGACGATAAGCCGGATCGCCAGCGTTTTGCTGATCAACCACTTTCGCCATATTCTCCAGCGACGCCTGCACCTGTTCTTTGGTCAGAATACCGTGACGTAACCAGTTGGCGATATGCTGGCTGGAGATACGCAGCGTTGCGCGGTCTTCCATCAGCGCCACATTGTGAATATCCGGCACTTTTGAACAACCAATCCCCTGCTCCACCCAGCGCACCACGTACCCCAGAATCCCCTGCACGTTGTTATCCAGCTCTTGTTGGATCTCTTCCACCGACCAGTTAGCGTTTTCAGCCACCGGAATAGTCAGCAGATCGTCCAGCAGCGGTTCAAATTCAGCATTGAACTCGGTCTGGGCAATGTTGGCTTGCACGCTCTGTACGTTGGTTTGGTGGTAGTGCAGCGCATGGAGCGTAGCAGCGGTTGGTGACGGAACCCAGGCTGTGTTTGCCCCGGCACGCAGTTGGTCGCCCTTCTGGCTGTACATGTCTGCCATCAGGTCCGGCATTGCCCACATGCCTTTACCAATTTGCGCTTTACCGCGCAGCCCACAGAACAGACCGGAAAGCACGTTATTACGCTCGTAGGCTTTGATCCACGGCGTCGATTTCATCTGGTTTTTACGCAGCATCGGGCCAGCTTCCATCACCGAATGCATTTCATCGCCGGTACGGTCGAGGAAACCGGTATTGATGAACGCCACGCGATTGCGCGCCTGAGCGATACAGCTACGCAAGTTCAGCGAGGTCCGACGTTCTTCATCCATAATGCCCATTTTCAGGGTATTCGGTGCCATACCGAGCATTGTCTCAATGCGGGTAAACAGTTTGTTGGCGAACGCCACTTCCTGCGGACCGTGCATTTTCGGTTTCACAATATAGACGCTGCCAGTGCGCGAGTTTTTCTGCACTTTTAAATCATAGAGGGCGATCGCGCCAGTCATGACGCCATCAAGAATGCCTTCCGGGATTTCATTGCCTTCGCTGTCCCAAATCACAGGAATGGTCATCAAATGACCCACGTTGCGGATAAACAGCAGCGAGCGTCCGTGCAGAGAAATTTCAGAGCCATCGGCGGCGGTGTAATGACGATCGTCATTCAGTTTACGCACGATTTGTCGACCGTTTTTCTCCATTTTCTCTTGCAGAGTCCCCTGCATCAGGCCCAGCAGATTGCGGTACAGCAGGATTTTATCTTCCGCATCAACCGCCGCGACCGAATCTTCGCAGTCGAGAATGGTACTGATGGCCGCTTCGACGATAACATCGTTGATGTGCGCCGGATCGTCTTTGCCAATCCGCCCGTTGGCATCAATTTGCAGTTCAATATGCAGGCCGTTATTTTTCAGCAAAATGCAGGTCAGCGCAGCGGCATCGCCACGGTAACCGACAAACTGCGCCGGGGTACGTAACGTGGTTTCTTTACCATTTTTCAACTGGATGCGTAATTGTTTATCGACCACCTTAAACGCCACCACATCCTGATAGCTGCCGTTTTCCAGCGGTAGAGATTCATCGAGGAAACGCCGAACCCAGGCGATAACCTGCTCACCGCGTTGCGGATCGTAGCCGCTGACCATCGCCCCTTCCTGCGGGATGATGTCGCTGCCGTATAACGCATCGTACAGTGAGCCCCAGCGAGCGTTCGCCGCGTTCAGCGCGTAGCGGGCGTTCATTGCCGGAACCACCAGCTGTGGCCCCGCCTGACTGGTGATTTCGCTGTCAATGCCCGTGGTTTCCACCGTCACGCGCTCCAGTTGCGGCACCAGGTAGCCCAGTTCACGCAGGAAAGATTTATAGGCCGCTTTATCTTTTACCGGCCCCGGATTGCTGCGATGCCACTCATCAAGCGCCGCCTGAATGCGATCGCGTTCTGCCAGCAACTGACGATTTTCTGGTGCCAAATCGTGAACGATTTCATCAAAATTGCGCCAGAACGCCGCAGCGTCCAGCCCTGTTCCCGGTAAAACTTCTTCATCCACAAAACGTTTAAAATTGGCGTCAATGCGTAAACGGCCCTGGGTTATGGTTTGACTCATTGTTTATCTCCTCGTTTTCGCTTATTTCGCCAACACCGCTGCTGCCGCTTTCGCGACCTGCGCATCCTGTGCTCCGGTTAAACCAGAAACGCCCACGGCACCAATAATTTGCCCATCCACAACAACTGGTACGCCGCCTTCCAGCGACGTCAGTAACGGCGCAGTCACGAACGCGGTACGTCCGTTGTTCACCATCTCTTCATAGCCCTTAGTTTCACGACGCCCCAGCGCGGCGGTACGCGCTTTCTCCTGGGAGATGTAAGCCGCAATCGGCGCGCAATCGTCCATGCGACTTAACGCCAGCAGATGACCGCCGTCATCGGCAACAGCAATGGAAACCGACCAGTTATTTTTCTGCGCCTCTTCCTGACCTGCGGCAATAATTGCACTCGCCATTTGCTGGCTAAGAATGACTTTAGTTTTCATTTTGTTATTCCTTTTCAAGGGCTTGTTCTACAATTTCAATCCAGTGACGCACAGAGGTACGACCGGCGCTCGCCAGATGCGTCTGGCAACCAATGTTGGCGGTGACGATCATTTCCGGTTTGCCGCTTTCCAGCGCATTCATTTTGTTATCCCGCAGCTGGCGTGCCAGATCGGGATGCGTTAACGCATATGTTCCCGCTGAACCGCAGCACAGATGGCTGTCGGGAACGTCCGTTAAGGTAAATCCAAGACGAAGCAACACTTTTTCCACTTCGCCGTTCAGCTTTTGCGCATGTTGTAGGGTACACGGGCAGTGGAAGGCCAGTTTTTTATCGCCGCGAACTGCCAGTTTTTCCAGCGGTTCCTCGCGCAGAAGCTCGACTAAATCGACCGCCAGTTCACTGACTTGACGCGCTTTATCGGCATATAACGCATCGTTTTTCAGCATCTGCCCGTACTCTTTGACAAACGCGCCGCAACCGCTGGCGGTTTGCAAAATTGCCTCGGCACCTGCTTCAATCGCGGGCCACCAGGCATCAATATTATTGCGCGCCCGTTCCAGCCCTTTCTCCTGCGCATTAAGATGATAGTCCACCGCGCCACAACAGCCTGCTTCGTTAGCTGACATGACGCTGATCCCCAGACGATCCAGCACTCGCGCAGTTGCCGCGTTGGTGTTGGGCGAAAGCGTAGGCTGGGCGCAGCCTTCCAGCATTAAAACCCGACGCTTATGGCGCAGCGGCGGACGCGGTTTAGCTTTCACCGTTTCAGCAGGCAGTTTTGCTCTGACCTGTTCCGGTAAAAACGGTCGCAGCACCAGCCCTACCTGCGTCAGCGCACGGAAGACCGCCGGACGCGGCACTACCTGGCGCAATCCTTCGCGCAGCATTCGCTCCGGCAGTGGGCGTTTCACTTTCTGCTCGACAATATCACGCCCGATATCCAGCAAATTGTGATAGCGCACACCAGAAGGACAGGTGGTTTCACAATTGCGGCAAGTGAGGCAGCGATCGAGATGCTCCTGTGTTTTAAGCGTGACTTCGTTGCCTTCCAGCACCTGTTTAATCAGATAGATGCGCCCGCGCGGCCCGTCCAGTTCATCGCCCAGAAGCTGATAGGTTGGGCAGGTTGCGGTACAAAATCCGCAGTGAACACAGGCGCGCAGGATGCTGTCGGCTTCCAGCGCGCGCGCGTTCTGCCGCATCTCTTCAGTTAATTGGGTTTGCATAGCCTGCTCCTCAAAGTTCCGCGTACATGCGACCGGGGTTAAACACGCCGCAAGGGTCGAGCTGCTGTTTAAGCTGCTGGTGATAGCGGAATAAAGGAGCCGATAGCGGGGCAAAGCCACCATCTCCGGCACTAAAGCGGGTCGCATGACCGCCAGCGTTGCGGGCGATGCGATGGATTTGATTGTCCTCGGCTGTCGATTTCAGCCAGCGTAACGCTCCGCCCCAGTCGATCAGTTGCTCGCCGGGTAAATCCATCATCGGCGCATCGCTGGGTAATGAAATGCGCCATAAGGTACCTGGTAACGAGAAGAACGGCAGTTGTTGTTCACGCAATTGCTGCCAGAACTGACCCGCAACCTCTTCGCCCCCCAGCAGTTCACGCGCCGCTTTTACCGATCCTTCGCCGCCCTCAAGGCGGATCCACAACGCATTGTCGAAGTAACATAAGCCACTAATGGGTAGCGGCTGGAGTTGCCACTGGGCGATTTCGTTCATGGCTTCTTGCAGGCTGATTTCCCGACGCAGGCTCAGGGAGGCGCGCGGTCGCGGTAACACTTTCATCGAGATTTCAGTGAGCACGCCAAGACAACCGTAGCTTCCGGCCATTAACCGTGAGAGATCGTATCCGGCAACGTTTTTCATCACTTCGCCACCAAAACGCAGATGTTTTCCAGCGCCGGTAATGATGCGCGTGCCGAGGACAAAATCGCGGACCGAACCGCTCCACGGGCGACGCGGCCCCGCCAGCCCGCAGGCGACCATCCCACCCCAGGTGGCTTCTTCACCATAATGCGGCGGCTCGCAGGGAAGCATTTGCCCGGCGCTCTCCAGCGCCGCTTCAATCGCCACCAGCGGCGTTCCGGCACGCGCGGTTATCACCAGCTCGGTCGGGTCGTAATTAACAATGCCGCGATGACAACGCACATCCAGCGTTTGCCCGGTGACAGGGCGACCTAAAAAGGCTTTGCTATTGCTGCCCTGAATCACCAGCGGCGTTTTATCGCTAATTGCCTGATTCACCTGCTCCAGCAGCGCCTGGCTGTAATCACACTCGCGTAGCATCAGAAACGCTCCAGTTCAGGGAAAGGTAAATGACCGTGATGCACATGCATGGCACCAAATTCAGCACAGCGGTGTAGCGTGGGAATGTTTTTCCCAGGGTTCAGCAAACCATCGGGGTCAAACGCCGCCTTGACCGCATGGAAGGTCGTGATTTCATCGCTGTTGAACTGGGCGCACATTTGATTGATTTTTTCTCGCCCGATGCCATGTTCCCCACTGATGCTGCCGCCAACTTCAACGCAGAGTTCGAGGATCTTCCCACCCAGCTCTTCCGCGCGGGCAAATTCACCGGGTTCGTTGGCATCGAAAAGGATTAACGGGTGCATGTTGCCATCTCCGGCATGAAAGACGTTGGCAACACGTAAATCATATTGCTGCGATAAACGGGCAATGCCTTCCAGTACGCCAGGCAGGGCGCGACGCGGGATGGTGCCATCCATGCAGTAGTAATCCGGGGAGATACGTCCTACCGCCGGGAACGCATTTTTGCGACCGGCCCAGAAACGTACGCGCTCTGCTTCGTCCTGTGCCAGACGGACGTCAGTCGCGCCCGCTTTCAACAAGATGTCGTTAACCCGCTCGCAGTCTTCCTGTACGTCAGACTCCACGCCGTCCAGCTCGCATAACAAAATTGCTTCGGCGTCGACGGGATAACCGGCATGAATAAAATCTTCCGCCGCGCGGATCGACAGGTTATCCATCATCTCCAGCCCGCCGGGGATAATGCCATTGGCGATGATGTCACCAACTGCAAGTCCGGCTTTTTCTACCGAGTCAAAGCTGGCTAACAGAACCCGCGCCACGGGCGGCTTCGGCAGCAGTTTTACCGTCACTTCGGTGGTCACGCCGAGCATACCTTCCGATCCGGTGAACAGCGCCAGCAGGTCAAAACCAGGTGAATCCAGCGCGTCCGATCCCAGCGTCAGCGCCTCGCCGTCCAGCGTTTGCACTTCAATTTTCAGCAGGTTATGTACGGTCAGACCATATTTCAGGCAGTGGACGCCGCCGGCATTTTCTGCCACGTTGCCGCCAATGGAACAGGCGATTTGTGAGGAAGGGTCCGGTGCGTAGTAGAGATTATGCGGTGCAACGGCCTGGGAGATCGCCAGGTTACGCACGCCTGGCTGCACGCGCGCGCGGCGACCAACGGGGTTAATGTCGAGGATCTCTTTAAAGCGCGCCATCACCAACAACACACCTTTTTCCAGCGGCAGCGCGCCACCAGAAAGCCCGGTGCCTGCACCACGGGTCACCACCGGTACACGCAGGCGATGGCAGACAGCAAGAATCGCTGTCACCTGTTCCATTTGCTTAGGCAGAACAACCAGTAATGGACGCGTGCGATACGCGCTCAACCCGTCACACTCGTAAGGAATGATCTCCTCATCGGTATGCAGGATCTCAAGTCCAGGGACATGCTCACGCAGTGCCATCAGTACCGATGTGCGGTCGACATCGGGTAAAGCGCCATCAAGACGCTCTTCGTACAAGATGCTCATGAGTAGGCTTCGCTTTGTTGTGTTGTGTGGCAGCTGATTTTTGCGCGCTGCTTCTGTGAACAGTTATTAAGCGGGCTTTTCGTTTTCGTCTATCTCTTTAGCTACCGGTCAGACCATTTTTTTTCCAGCTCTGTGACCTTGCCTTGGTTAACTCAATGTTAAATTGATGTAACATAATCACTTACGTGATGTGCGTGTTTTGCGAGTTAAGAACAGAAAAATTGGTCCTACCTGTGCACGAGGTCCGGGAATGAAAGATGAACGTCGCCCTATTTGCGAAGTGGTTGCAGAGAGTATCGAACGGTTAATTATCGACGGCGTACTGAAGGTCGGTCAGCCACTTCCCTCGGAACGTCGACTGTGTGAAAAGCTCGGCTTCTCACGCTCCGCACTGCGTGAAGGGCTGACCGTGCTGCGCGGGCGCGGGATTATTGAAACGGCGCAGGGTCGCGATTCTCGTGTCGCACGGCTTAATCGGGTGCAGGACACCAGCCCGCTGATCCATCTGTTCAGTACGCAGCCGCGAACGCTGTACGATCTGCTCGACGTTCGCGCATTACTGGAGGGCGAATCGGCAAGGCTGGCGGCAACGCTGGGAACGCAGGCTGATTTTGTTGTGATAACCCGCTGTTATGAAAAAATGCTCGCCGCCAGTGAGAACAACAAAGAGATTTCGCTGATCGAACATGCGCAGTTGGATCACGCTTTCCATCTCGCCATTTGTCAGGCTTCTCACAATCAGGTGCTGGTGTTTACGCTGCAATCATTGACCGATCTGATGTTTAATTCAGTGTTTGCCAGCGTAAATAATCTCTACCATCGACCACAGCAAAAAAAGCAGATCGATCGCCAGCATGCGAGGATCTACAACGCGGTGTTGCAGCGGCTGCCGCACGTCGCCCAGCGCGCAGCACGCGATCATGTGCGGACCGTGAAAAAGAATCTCCACGATATCGAGCTGGAAGGCCACCATTTGATTCGCTCGGCGGTGCCGCTGGAGATGAACCTGAGTTAGCTGGTATTAAATCTGCTTTTCATACAATCGGTAACGCTTGTACGGCTCCGCCCCAATGCGTTCCAGCATGTTATTCATGCCTGTATTGGTTTCGAGGATCCATGACATCTCCAGCGCATCGATCTTCCGGCGGGCAAACGGATCGCGTAAGGCTTCAATCAATAACAGCGCAATCACCGGGCCGATGCGGCTGAACTGATACTCGTCGCGCACGCCCATCAGCGGTACTCGCGCAGTTCGCACACCGCTGACTTTCAAACGCCACAGCAATTTTGCCCAGCCGAAGGGAAAGAGCGATCCGTTCAGATCGGCAATCGCCTCGTTGATGTTCGGCAAGCCGACAATAAACGCGCAGGGTGCAGAATCAATCTCAGCGATGTAGATCATATCGTCCGGCACCAGATATTTAAGTTGATCGCCCATGGTCGCGAATTCATGTTCGGTAAACGGCACAAATCCCCAGTTGTGCTGCCAGCCAGAGTTGAAAATCTCACGCAGGATCTGCATCTCTTCGGCAAACCGCTGACGATTGATGCAGCGAATGGTCACCTTTTTGCGCACCTGATCCATCAGTTTTTTTAGCGCCGGAGAGAAAGTGAGATCGGTTCGCTGCATCCACCACGCCAGTAAATCAATGCCTTTGTGATAACCCAGTTGTTCAATATGCGCGGCATACCACGGTTTGCCGTGTGGCATCATCGCACAGGGTGGTGTGTCAAAACCTTCAATCAGTAATCCGCTTTCCTGATTGATATTCAGGCTGAAAGGCCCGCTGATCTTACTTGCACCTTGTGACTTCAACCACGCTTCCGCTGCGCCAAACAACGCGGCAAAAACCTGCGGATCATCAATGGCGTCAATCATGCCGAAATGACCGGTATCTTCACCGTAACGCTCACGGTGCAAGGTATCTATTTGCGCGGTAATACGCCCAACTATCTGCCCCGCTTTTTTTGCCACCCACGCCTGCCAGATGATATGGTCCGTCCCCGGATTTTTCGCAGACAAATGCTCGTTGCGTTCTATGAATAAAGGGGGTATCCAGTTTGGATCGTCGGGATAAAGTGATGACGGAAAAGCGATAAATGCCTTAAGGTCATTTTTATTAATTACTTTTTCAATTTTAATCATCAGCAGATCGCATTCCATATCTCTGTGGATAACAAATAATTAACGGTGAAAAACAGGTTGCAACAGCAACGAACGACACCTTAATAATCAACCCAATGAATACAAACAAAGAATAAATAGTATTTATTAATGATTATGATAAGGTTAGAGACTACACAGAAGCGCCTCAATGCCTTTTGTCGATTTAAGGCGACCGGACAAGGCTTCTTCTTAATATATTCATAAATTAAATATCATTCACAATAAAAACAAAAAACTTAAACTCATTATTTAAATCAATGTTCATTTTCACACCGATGAAAATACTATCTCATTTATCTTTTATGCCTATATAATCCACCGCATTATTGTCATTTTATTTTTGATATCCAATTTTTTCGTGGTGTATATGTCTAATAAAATCTTTACGCATTCCCTACCTATGCGCTATGCCGATTTTCCAACGCTGGTTGATGCTTTGGACTACGCCGCTCTGAGTAGCGCCGGAATGAATTTTTATGACAGACGTTGCCAACTTGAAGATCAACTGGAATATCAGACGTTAAAAACGCGTGCCGAAGCTGGTGCGAAGCGGTTGTTATCGCTGAACCTGAAAAAAGGCGAACGCGTGGCGCTGATTGCCGAAACGAGTAGCGGGTTTGTAGAGGCTTTTTTTGCCTGTCAGTATGCTGGCTTAGTCGCCGTCCCGTTGGCGATTCCAATGGGCGTCGGTCAGCGGGATTCCTGGAGCGCCAAACTCCAGGGTTTACTGGCAAGTTGCCAGCCCGCAGCCATTATCACTGGTGATGAGTGGTTGCCACTGGTCAATGCCGCGACGCATAACAACCCCGAATTACATGTTTTAAGCCACGCCTGGTTTAAGGCATTACCGGAAGCCGATGTTGCGCTCCAGCGTCCAGTTCCGAACGATATCGCCTACCTCCAGTACACCTCCGGCAGCACCCGTTTTCCCCGTGGCGTCATTATCACCCATCGCGAAGTGATGGCTAATCTACGTGCTATAAGCCACGATGGCATTAAATTACGCCCTGGCGACCGCTGCGTCTCCTGGCTGCCTTTCTACCATGATATGGGACTGGTCGGCTTTCTCCTGACCCCCGTCGCCACGCAACTTTCAGTAGATTATTTGCGCACTCAGGATTTTGCCATGCGTCCTTTGCAATGGCTTAAATTGATCAGTAAAAATCGCGGCACCGTTTCCGTTGCGCCGCCGTTTGGCTATGAATTGTGCCAACGCCGCGTGAATGAAAAAGATCTCGCTGAACTGGATCTTTCCTGCTGGCGCGTCGCTGGTATTGGTGCTGAGCCGATCTCCGCAGAACAACTCCATCAATTCGCTGAATGTTTCCGTCAGGTTAACTTTGACGATAAAACGTTCATGCCGTGCTACGGACTGGCAGAAAATGCGCTGGCTGTCAGCTTCTCTGATGAAGGCTCTGGGGTTGTGGTTAACGAAGTGGATCGCGACATCCTAGAATATCAGGGCAAAGCCGTCGCGCCGGGTGCTGAAACACGCGCCGTATCGACTTTCGTCAACTGCGGCAAAGCGTTGCCGGAACATGGCATTGAAATCCGCAATGAAGCAGGTATGCCGGTCGCGGAACGTGTGGTAGGCCATATTTGCATCTCCGGCCCCAGCCTGATGAGCGGTTACTTTGGCGACCAGGTTTCGCAAGACGAGATTGCCGCGACGGGCTGGTTAGACACCGGCGACCTCGGTTATCTGCTGGACGGTTATCTGTATGTCACCGGACGTATTAAAGATCTGATTATTATTCGTGGCCGTAATATCTGGCCGCAGGATATTGAATATATTGCGGAACAAGAACCGGAAATTCATTCTGGCGATGCGATTGCTTTTGTTACCGCCCAGGAAAAAATCATTTTGCAGATCCAGTGTCGGATCAGCGACGAAGAACGTCGCGGGCAGCTTATCCACGCGCTGGCAGCACGGATCCAAAGCGAATTTGGCGTAACAGCGGCTATCGATCTGTTGCCGCCCCACAGTATTCCCCGAACATCCTCCGGCAAGCCTGCCCGTGCGGAAGCGAAAAAACGTTATCAGAAGGCTTATGCTGCAAGCCTTCATGTGCAGGAATCCCTGGCATGAATCAAACTGTCGCGGTGACGGGCGCTACCGGGTTTATCGGTAAATATATTATCGATAACCTGCTCGCCCGCGGCTTTCACGTTCGCGCATTGACGCGTACTGCCCGCGCTCACGTCAATGATAATCTCACCTGGGTGCGCGGTTCGCTGGAAGATACTCATTCACTTAGCAAGCTGGTTGCCGGAGCCAGCGCAGTGGTCCATTGCGCCGGGCAAGTGCGCGGGCACAAAGAAGAGATTTTCACCCGCTGTAACGTTGACGGCAGCCTGCGCCTGATGCAAGCAGCAAAAGAGAGCTGCTTTTGCCAACGTTTTCTGTTTATCTCTTCGCTGGCGGCGCGCCATCCCGAGCTCTCCTGGTACGCAAATTCCAAACACATCGCCGAACAACGGCTGACTGCAATGGCTGACGAAATTACGCTGGGCGTTTTTCGCCCGACAGCCGTGTATGGTCCCGGCGATAAAGAGTTAAAACCGCTGTTTGACTGGATGCTGCGCGGCCTGCTGCCACGACTTGGTGCACCAGATACACAGCTCTCTTTCCTGCACGTCACCGATTTTGCGCAAGCAGTGGGTCAGTGGTTAAGCGCCGAAACTGTACAGACGCAAACCTATGAATTATGCGATGGCGTCGCTGGCGGCTATGACTGGCAACGCATACAGCAACTTGCCGCCAACGTCCGTTGCGGTTCCGTGCGAATGGTTGGTATTCCTCTGCCGGTACTCACCTGCCTTGCGGATATCAGTACCGCGTTGAGTCGCCTGGCAGGTAAAGAACCTATGCTGACCCGCTCGAAAATTCGTGAATTAACCCACGCCGACTGGTCGGCAAGTAATAACCGTATTTCTGAAGATATTAATTGGTTTCCCGGGATTAGCCTGGAACACGCATTACGCAACGGGCTATTTTGATTGTCTTGTTTAAAGGTGTGTTAACGTTTCTATGGTAAATCGTGAAATAGTAATGGATTACATCCTTTCCTGTTTACAGGATTTGGTCGAAAACGGTGTGGAAATTAAGCCCGACAGCGATCTCGTCAACGATCTTGGCCTGGAGTCGATCAAAGTGATGGATCTCTTAATGATGCTGGAAGACAGATTCGATATTTCCATTCCTATTAATATTCTGCTGGATGTCAAAACCCCTGCGCAATTAATGGAAACTCTACTTCCATGGCTGGAGAATAAATAATGGGGCTATACGATAAATATGCGCGCCTTGCTGGCGAGCGACTGCAATTTAGTGACAACGGGTTAACACCGTTTGGCACCTGTATTGATGAAGTGTATTCCGCCACCGAAGGCCGGATCGGCAATAAAAAAGTGATTCTGGCCGGGACCAATAATTATCTCGGTTTAACCTTTAATCATGATGCCATCAGCGAAGGTCAGGCCGCGTTAGCGGCCCAAGGTACCGGCACCACCGGTTCTCGTATGGCAAACGGCAGTTATGCGCCGCACCTGGCGTTAGAGAAAGAGATTGCCGAGTTTTTCAATCGCCCTACCGCTATCGTTTTTTCAACCGGTTATACCGCTAATTTAGGCGTCATCAGCGCACTTGCCGACCATAACGCCGTGGTGTTACTGGATGCCGACAGCCACGCCAGTATTTATGACGCCTGTTCTCTCGGTGGCGCGGAAATTATTCGTTTCCGCCATAACGATGCTAAAGATCTGGAACGGCGCATGGTTCGCCTCGGTGAACGGGCGAAAGAGGCGATTATCATCGTTGAGGGCATCTACAGCATGCTCGGTGACGTTGCGCCGCTGGCGGAAATTGTTGATATCAAACGTCGTCTCGGTGGTTATTTGATTGTCGATGAAGCGCATTCGTTTGGCGTGTTAGGCGCAACGGGGCGCGGACTGGCTGAAGCTGTCGGCGTTGAAGATGATGTGGATATTATCGTTGGTACTTTCAGTAAAAGTCTGGCCTCGATTGGCGGTTTTGCTGTCGGTTCGGAAGCGATGGAAGTGCTGCGCTACGGCAGCCGCCCGTATATTTTTACCGCCTCTCCTTCTCCGTCCTGCATTGCGACCGTGCGCTCGTCGTTAAGAACTATTGCCACACAACCAGAGCTGCGGCAAAAGCTGATGGATAACGCCAACCATCTGTATGACGGTCTGCAAAAACTGGGTTATGAGTTAAGTTCACATATTAGCCCGGTAGTGCCAGTAATAATCGGTTCGAAAGAGGAAGGTTTACGCATCTGGCGCGAGCTTATCTCGCTGGGCGTGTATGTGAATCTTATCCTGCCGCCTGCCGCGCCTGCAGGCATCACGCTGCTGCGCTGTAGCGTAAATGCTGCCCACAGTCGTGAGCAAATCGATGCCATCATTCAGGCATTTGCTACTCTGAAGCAGTAATGTGAGCCCGCCGTGGTGTTGCGCCACGGCGGGTTTAATGTTGCCTATCAAATAGATACACCAGAATCAACGCCGCCAGCACAAATGCCATAGGTAAACCGAGTGCAGCAACGGGCGCACTCAGCGCAAATAATAATCCCAGATTGACCATTATTTGGTAGCTTATCCAGGTAAGTAAGCCAACGATGACGCCTACAGCAAGACGGCTGCCCATCCCCGGCGAGCGCGGGGCGCTAAAGGTAAAAGGCACTGCCAGCAAAATCATCGCCAGGGTTAAAATGGGATGCCCCAGCTTTTCCCACAATGCCAGGCGATACTCACTGCTCGGTTGTCCGGTTTCCTGCAAGTAATTGATGTAATGGTTGAGCTGACGAACGGAAAAGCTATTGCCCGGCATCGACAGTTCTTCAAGATTCATACTGGTGAATGTCGATTGCCAGGCAAGATTATCTAATATTTCCAGCGTTTCTTTGCCATTCAGCCATTTTTTATGATTCACACCATGCAGAATCCACGTTTTGTCGTCTTCAATGGTGGCACTGCGTGCATAAATGTAGGATTCGAGCGAGAGATCGTCGCGATAATGAAATATCTCCACGCCCACAGGCTGGCCCTGTTCATTCAGCGATTTCACCGTCACAAATTCATTACCGCGCCTGGCCCACAGCATATTGCCGGTAATATCATCGTCCTCCCCCAACGCGGTGGCGGTCGATTTGATTTGCAACGCCTGTTGCTGCAATGGCGACGCCACCCACTCATCTATCGCGCCTAACGAAACAGTCCACAATATCCCGGCAACCAGCGCCACCAGTGCAATACGGAAGATAGAAAACCCCGTGCTGCGAATGGCGGTAAGCTCACTGTTTTTCGATAACTGCCCCAGTCCAACAATACCACCCAATAACGCGATAAACGGCGAAAGTTCGACCAGTGTGCGCGGTAAGGTCATTAGCACCACCAGCACCGCCTGAGTCCAGCGATAACCGCCCGGGCTGACATCATCCAGTTCGTTAATCAGGTTGAAGGTGGTAAAAAGCGGCAGCAATAGCCCTGCGGCGGCGGCAAAACCGAGAAAGAGATGACGGATTAAATAGCGACTGAAAACATTCATCGGGAAAATTTCTGCAGCAAAGAGAAGTCGCGTGCGACCAGCATCAGCAGGCCCATTAGCATGAGTCCGGGTACTAACCACAAACCAGGAATGAGGGGAATCGCGCCGTTAGCCACCAGCGTACGGCAGACGTCGCCGCCATAAAAAATGGCAATAAACAGCAACGTCAGTGGCAATAACGTTGAAAATCGCCCTTGCCGCGGTTTTACCCGACTTAATGAAATGGCCAGCAGCGCCATCAACAATGCGGTCAGGCCACGGCTTTGTCGCCATTGCAGTTCGGCATGATCGGCAGGAAAGGCGGAGCGCGCCAGCTCCGTGACCGATTTTGCTTTGCGTTTGACGTTAGGGCTTTGATCCAGCGGATTCAGATGTAATTGCAGATTACGGTAGATCTGTTCGTTGTCGTCACGCCCCTGATGATCGAGAAGATAGGCAGTGCCGTTGTGCAACATAACGGTCGGTTTCTCGGGTGATGGGTCAACCACATCAACCGAACGGGCGCGGAAAATACGGGTTCGATTGGCAGTAGAAGTATAAATCAGCGCGTCAGTCAGGCGATTATTATCCTGATCAACCGTCTGCGAAAGGATCATTCGTCCGTTATCGTTAGTGTTAAATTTCTTTGCCCGCAACTGGCGAACATCCAGCTCCGACTGCGACTGCTGCTCCAGTTGATAAATCTGCGCATAAGCCCACGGACGACCATACATCGACAGAAGGGTGACAAAAATACTTAGCGGTATCGCCAGATAAAGAACGGCTTTGTACAAGCGTCCCGGACTGCCCCCCGCCGCAGAGATAGCGGTAATTTCCGAGTCGGTATACATCTGCCCTAGCGTCACGCCAACTGACACATACAGACCAACAGGTAACAACATCTCCAGTGCAATCAGTACTTTGTAGAAAACGATATCCAGCACAACATCAAGAGCTAATGTCCCATTTGCCGCTTCGGTCAGATAACGCTGTGCGGAGTAGCTGGCGAAAATAAAGATCAGAAAACCGACGATAATCAGCACCAGACGGCGCGTACCACGCATGATGTAGTGTTCAACCAGCTTCATCTAACTAACGCCCTCAATCCTTTGAGTTTTTTATTCATTGATCAGTTTCTGCGCCAACGCAATGACATGATCTACCTCTTCCGGCGTCAGGCTGCCGTCCTTTGCCCACTGAATTTGCCCGGCTTTATTCAGCACCAGAATGGTTGAACTCTGCTCCGGCAAGCGCCAGGCAACGCGTCCCTGTCCATTGCCGTCAATAACGAATTGCGCCCACGGATAGCGGCGTTTATTTTTTTCGATTTTGCCAACGACAAAATAGCCGGTACCAAAGATGGCATCATCGGTGTTCACAATGGTGGTGGGCTGAAAACGATCCTGCGGAAAGTTTGCCGCTTCAACCGCTTTAATTAACAGTGAGTTCTTTTTCTTCGCCGACTTACGCCCGGCGATATACTGAATAATGCGGACTTTTCCCGCTAATTGTGTGCTTTTCCACTTTTGGTAGTGAATTTCGTCGTCGCTATTCAGAAGCAGCTCGCCGCCTTCCTGGATATAAACAGGGGTAACCGTTTTGCCAGTGACGAAATTGTGTGCCTGCACACCCGGGGCTAAGAGCATGATAATCAACGCAATAATCAAACGAGATGACATCATTGCTCCGGCTATAGCGGAAAACGCGAAATCAGCAGCTCTAAGCGCTGACGAATATCGCTATCCAGCGCCAACGGTGCATCATACGACTGGCGGTTTTCCATATCATCCGCCACCATGTCGTCGTGTTTATCTCCCATCAGGCCATTAATGGCGGCGAGGAAACGGGAAATCTGTAACGCCTCTTTATTTTCAGGATCAAGCGATCTTAAGGTGTCGTAATAAGAAACCTGTTGGCTGATGATTTTTCGCACATCATGAAATTCCCTGCCGGTTAGTCGCGGTTTGGCAATAATCTCTTTCAGGGTATGCATTTGCTTTTGCCGATAGGCAATAAAACTGCTTACGCTTTCTAACTGGCTATGGCGTAATGAATAGTTCACCAACGACCAGACCGGAGAGCTTAAATAAATCCGTAACAGGTTGCCGTAATACGACACAATATTTTTCTTACCGTTACGAAAGCCGTCCTGAAAACGCCCCAGAAAAACGGTCGTTTTGCCGAATAAAAATCCGGCCTGATGCTTCTTTAAATACAGCCGTTGCGCAAAACGCAGGTGCTTGTAGCGCGCTCGCATGTATTTAAATTGTTTGCGCTCATCAGCAGTCAGCTCATCGCCTTTGGCTTGTTTGCGAACTAAACGCAGTAATTCCTGACGATCAACGCCATTGAGCCAGAATTGCAGGCATAACGCGTAATTATCATGAATGATTTCGGTGGTACAACTTAGTGCAATAGTCGGCGGCAAACTAACCTGTGCATCAACGACATCATCTTCTTCAATCGCAACAAATAGACGCTCGCTCGCCTCAAGCGGGAAATATTTTCTCATCATCAGGATTTCTCTCCGGCTGCGTTATAAAGCAAGGAATGGCGCTGAAAAAATGCCTTTAAGGTTGGAATTAACGAGAGCGCCACGTCCAGACATTGCCCACCGAAGTAAGCAAACGCTGCTCCCAGCACACCAAACAGATGACAGAACATGAACAGCAATACGATGTAGCCGATTGAGGCGATGGTTTGCGCCACGAGAAAAGCGCGCTGTTTTCCCGCCATCAATAGCAATGACTCCTGAGGGAAGCCCAGCATCGAAATCACAATTGCGCCCAGCATCACCTGAATCAGGTCATACGCTTCGAGATACTTAACGCCAAACACCAGCGAAATGAGCGGCTTGCCGACGATAAACACCGCGAGCGCCACCAGAATACCGATTCCGCCCGCCAGTAAACCGGACTTCACACCTAACAACCACGGTCTGGTGGTGCGCGGATCTAAACGCATCACCTCTGGGTAAAAACTTTTACCCAGCAAACCCGCTGGCGTTCCGGCGGCGTCGAAGAATGTCATGGCGATTTTAAATAACCCGGCGGCAGCGGGTCCTAACACGATCCCCACCAGCACTGTGCTGCACGAGTTACGCGCCGACCAGATGGAGTGGGCAATGTTGGTTGACCAGACAAAACTCCACGCGCCTTTGATGTGTCGGGCAGACTCAAACAGATTCAATTTGAAGGCATTATGGATATTTCTGCGGCGTAATTCGCGCGCTGCAAACCACCAGTACATGGTGCCGCCAACCAGATTCGACACGTACCAGGCAATAACAAAACCCGCAAAACCAAAGTCAAAATACCAGGCTACGACGCTCCCCGCTGCGCGCAGAAAAGGTTTCGTCGCCTGCTGTACAGCAATTAAATCGAAGCGATCTACCGCACGCAGAATGCCGGTCGGCGTGGAGGAAGCCATTGAAGGAATGAGCGTGCAATACAGCGCCGCCAGCCAAAAGCTTTGGTCATCCAGACCTAATGAATGGGAAAGGAATGGCAGTAAGGCAATGCCGCCGACAATCGCCACCGCGCCGCTGACGATATCCAGCGAGAAGGAAAATGAGACGACATTGCGAAATTGCTGCGGATTATTGTTGGTCAAGGCTGGCGTTCCGTACTGAACCACCAGTTGCCATGTCTGAAACTTAATAAAATCGCTGATCGACTTGGCGTACGATTGCACAATCACCAGTACGCCAAACATGGCGGGCGTCATCCCTTTACCGGCACACGAGAGCGCCAACAGACCCAGCAAGGCGCTCACGACATTACTGGAGCCTAACCAGGCGCTATTGCGAATAATGGTGCGAAACGCGCCATCTGCAAACCAATGTTTGATGTTAAAACCCGCCAATTCAGCCTGACCTTATCGTTGATAGTAAAAAGTATCCCGCCAGCCTTAAGTTAAACTTCGGCGGTCAGAAACGATGGCAACCAGAGAAACCGCCTTCTGTGCCTGTTCCAGCACTTCGCTGTAGGGCGCTCTGGAATCAATCTCAAGAATTTTTGTGCCGTTATAGCCAATCGTCGACATGACGCCGATTTTGTCCTGCAGCTCGGCATAGTCATGGTCAGGCTTGCGGGAGATGGCAGTCTCAATATCAATGCCCAGGCGAATAATTAATTCCGGGCGATATTGCGCCATTTGTTGGTATAAACGCCGTTCGCGCTGCGCCAGAAACATGCTGATTTTCCCGGTCGCACGTTCGACGCCAATCCCCGGTCCATCATAATAAAAGCCCGAAATTTCAGCCTGCGGGAAGCGATCGCTGACCACCAGAACGCCACTTTGCGCCAGTCGCTGAACCTTGCGTAGATTCGCCATTCTTCGCAGCGAGAAGCAGTACATAATCACCGCCGCCCATAGCGCCGGAGATTTGGTTTTCATGCTTTGGGTTTTCGAGGATTTGGCCGCCAGTCGCCGTTCCAGCCAGACGCCAACCAACGGCAATCGTTTGATTTTGTCGCCGTCTTCGCCGGAGAGCAGCCCCAGATAGCGCCGCTCGGTTTGCCAGTGTTGTTGCAGCGATTTCACCAGGTCGGTGGTCAGTGTGGATTTACCGGTGCCATCACACCCGACCACCGCAATCAGCCCCGGAATGTAGTTGGGCTGCGGCGCGGTTGTACTATTAACAGTTTGAGTTTGTAGTGCATCCATTCGTTAAATCATCCCCTATCCATTTTGGTGATCAGGAAAGCGCGGCGTGAATTGCGCGTAGTGACGCTTGCAGAATTTCATCGGCGGGGTGTCGCCCATCCAGTTCAAGGATCTTTGCGCCATTGAATGTCAGTTGCGGCGTAACGGCGATTTTTTCCTGTAACGCTGCCAGTTGGTGGTCAGGTTTACGCGCAAACGCGGTTTGTTCATCAATGCCAAGACGAATCAACAATACGGGCAAATAAGATGCCATCCATTGGTACAGCTTCAGCTCGCGCTGCCTTAACATTTTTATCCAACCGTTACCGCCCGTGGTTTTTGCCAATTGCGGGCCATCAAAGCGAAAACCCGGCACTTCAACCTGCGGGTAGCGGTCGGTGATGAGCAGAAAGCCTTGCTGGCTTTTACACAACATTTTGCGAAACTTGTACGCCCGCCAGCAGGAAAGCAGATAGATAACCAGCGCAGTAATATTGCCAGGCGGTGTTGAGGGTTTTTCGTGCACATGTGCCGCTTTACTTCGCAGATAACGCCCACAAGGTGCGCCAATAACAGGGAGCTGTGAAATCCATTCGCCAATTCGCCCGGACGATTGCCCGAGATAAATGTGTTCTGTTGGCATTCTTGCTGCCAGTTCATTTACCAGGCTTGCCGTGAGGGTCGATTTACCTGAACCATCACATCCTACAATGGCAATAACACGCACTGGCGTGGAATTAATTATTGACATATTACGTTGATTCACGAAAAACCCGGCAGTAAATAATGTATTGAATATTACGTGGTCCGTGCTCAGAATATCCGTTCAACCTTATTGTGACAATGGTTAATTGTGACATTGACCTGAATTACGCTTTCATAAAAACATATTAACCAAATAAATATTTTGGATGGATATTTAAATTTAAGGATATATTCATGCAGTCAATAACACCTCCATTAATTGCCGTTATTGGTAGCGATGGTTCAGGCAAGTCAACGGTGTGTGAACATCTCATTACCGTTGTCGAAAAATATGGTGCTGCCGAAAGAGTTCATTTAGGAAAACAAGCCGGAAATGTCGGTCGTGCAGTGACAAAATTACCGTTGATGGGAAAATCCTTACATAAAACAATTGAACGAAATCAGGTGAAAACAGCAAAAAAATTGCCAGGACCAGTTCCGGCGCTGGTAATTACAGCGTTTGTCGCCCGTCGCTTACTGCGCTTTCGTCATATGCTTGCCTGTCGTCGTCGCGGGTTAATTGTTCTAACCGACCGTTATCCTCAGGACCAAATTCCTGGCGCTTACGATGGTACGGTGTTCCCACCTAACGTTGAAGGTGGTCGTTTTGTCTCATGGCTGGCAAGCCAGGAACGTAAAGCGTTTCACTGGATGGCGAGCCATAAGCCTGATCTGGTCATCAAACTCAATGTCGATCTAGACGTGGCCTGCGCGCGTAAGCCTGACCACAAAAGGGAATCGCTGGCAAGAAAGATAGCCATAACGCCACAGTTAACCTTTGGTGGTGCACAACTGGTTGATATCGATGCCAATCAGCCACTGGAACAGGTGTTGGTTGATGCAGAAAAAGCGATTACGGATTTTATGACCGCGCGTGGTTATCACTAGTCAAAAATGGAAATGCCCGATCGCCAGGACCGGGCATTTTCAGGAAGGTTAAATCAACTGCAATGCTATCCAGTACAGCCCACCAGAAAGAAAAATTGCCGCCGGTAAAGTAAACACCCATGCCATCAGGATGCTGGTTACCGTTTTACGCTGTAACCCACCGCCGTCCACCACCATCGTCCCTGCTACGGCAGATGAGAGTACGTGTGTTGTAGAGACGGGCATCCCAATATAACTGGCAAGGCCGATAGACACTGCCGCCGTCATTTGTGCCGCCATGCCTTGCGCATACGTCATGCCGCGCTTACCAATCTTCTCACCGATGGTCATTGCTACACGACGCCAGCCAATCATGGTGCCAATGCCGAGCGCCAGTGCTACCGCCATGATGATCCACACCGGAGCGTACTCAATGGTGCTTAACATATCGCTGCGCAGTTTTTTCAGCAGGTTCTGGTCTTCTTTACTGACGCCTGGCAGTTTCGCCAGCTTCGCGGAGGTATCTGAGATGCACAGCATAATGCGGCGCAGCTGGCTGCGCTGACTCACGCTTAACGGCTCGTAACTTTCCATATTGCCTGGCAGCATCGTTTTAACGCGCGCAATCGCATCAAAGGTATTTGCCGGATGACAGTGAAACTCTGTTACTTGCGCGCCATCAGTCGATGCCGCAGGCAATGGAGGTTCCATCGCAATCAACTTCTGCGGCAGTTCAGGATGCTGTTGCAGATAGTGTTCGAAGTTGGAGACGGCATCGCGAGTACGGGTAATTTCATAGCCGGATGCGTTCATATTGACGACGAAGCCAGCAGGGGCAATCCCCACCAGTACCAGCATCACCAGGCCGATCCCTTTCTGCCCGTCGTTCGCGCCGTGCGAAAACGCCACGCCCGCAGCGGAAACAATCAGCGCAATACGCGTCCAGAATGGCGGTTTACGTTTGCCTTTTTTCTTTTTGCGATCTTCCGGAATGCGGTGAATACGATCACGCTTTTTCGTCCCGCTCCAGTAGCGTCGCAGCAGGAATATCAGGCCTCCCGCAATGACCAGGCCGACGATAGGGGAAACAATCAGCGAGGAGAAAATTTTGGTCACTTCACGCAGGTTTAACGCATCCATCACCGATGAGCCGGTTAACAGCGCGTTGGTTAAACCGATGCCGATAATCGCACCAATCAAGGTGTGCGAACTGGAGGCCGGTAAACCGAAGAACCACGTCCCCAGGTTCCATATAATCGCCGCCAGCAGCATGGAAAAGACCATCGCCAGACCGTGGGTTGACCCCATATTCAGCAACAAATCGGTTGGTAACATATGGACAATGGCATAGGCAACGCTAAGTCCGCCCAATAACACGCCAAAAAAGTTAAAAAATGCCGCCATCACCACAGCAAGTTGTGGTTGCATGGCACGAGTATAAATAACGGTTGCCACCGCATTCGCCGTGTCATGAAAACCATTGATTGCTTCGTAGAACAACACAAATGCCAGAGCAAGCAATAACAAAAGCCCTGTGTATATATCAAGGCCAACAAATAAATTTAGCATATATTAGATTACGCCATTTTGAATTTACGAACGGACGCATTATCAGTGACTTTAACGGCATGGGCAAAGTGAAATATCATTTTTTAACGATAAAAAGAGTGTTATTTCTTGTGTATCAGACAATAAGCATTCATTCAAAACCTTTAGAAATAATCAAAACACAGGTATTCCACTGGTTAATATATTCACATATGAAATGAATAAATATTGGAATATATAAATATTGAATATTTTGATTAATCCCCGTACTGATTATTCTTCATAATCAGTACGGGGTTGCTACAACATGTATTACTTTTTCACCACAATTAACGGTTCAATATCACTCTCTTTTTTGATGACCAGTGATTCATCACCGCGCAAACACGTCCCACCGTAGTTGCCGCCAACGGTGAAGGTACATACCTGAATGTATTTACCGTCCACTTTCGGCAAACACCACAGTTGCTGATAGATGTTTTTCTGCTCGGCAAATTTACCGCTGGTTTTGTCCAGCACCTCTTCATGATGGCTGACGAGGTCGATATTGCTGCCACAGCGACCGGCGATCGGTTTCACTGCGTAACCTGTTTTCACCAGTTCATCATTAACAGTGAAATCGGTATCCAGCAGGTAACGATGGTGCGGGAACAGCGACCAGAGGATCGGCAGAATCGCTTTGTTGCCGGGGATCACCGTCCACAGCGGCTCAAAGACCAGCACTTCCGGGCGCAGCAATACGTCGATAAGACGCACTTCGTTTTGCGGATGACCGGTACGGATTGGCACCGCAGCAAACTCACGGTCGCTAACTTCACGAATCTGATCAAACGCGGTTTCCCACGCCCAGGTTTTCCACACGCAGTTAACCAGCCGTCCTTCCCCATCAATCAGTTGCCCGGCAGCATCCCAGCCCAGTTCATCCAGCCCGCGCAAGATACGCGTTTCAAAGCCCGCCTGGTGCAGCGCCTGCTCCATAAACTGCGCGTGATAGTTTTCCTCGATATCTTTGTCCTGCATGATATGGACAAACGGACGTGCACGACTGTGTTTCCAGGCACCAGCCAGTTCGTTAATCAGCCCTTCCGCCGGATTGAAGCCGTTGCCTTTATAGCCCTGCTCCGCCCAACGTTCGAGGATCAAGCCCGCTTCGGTATGACATGAGGCAGAGTCGGCGTTGTATTCGTAAACCTTCAGGCCACGCTCATCCATGCAGAAATCCATACGACCAGTGATCATATGGTGACGGCGACGCTGCCAGGAGAGACGCAAACGTGGCCAGAGGATTTTCGGGATGTCGAACAGCGCCAGCAGGTTGTCATCTTTCAGCACCTTGTCGGTTGCGTGAAGATACATCAGGTGCAGCTCGTTGGTGGCTTTAATTAGCTCCTGCTCGGCACTCTCGGTAATGGTGTAGTAATGATAAGGATCCTGATTGATCACCTGACCGTTGGCCTGCACATAGGCGTTTTGCAGCGGATCTTTTTCATCCAGCCATTTACCGTCAAACTGGCCTTTGTTTTCCAGGCGCGCTCCGCTGATTTTCAGCAGCTCGCCTGCAATTTCCGGCTGCGGTAAGCTGTATTCAGTATCTTCCGTCTGGATCATCCAGCCCAGAATGGTGGTGTCATCAAAAGTGTCTTTCAGGGTATAGCAGCCGTTTTCGACCACCATCTCCAGCTCACGCGTCCACTGTTGCCCTTGCGGCAACGGGGAATGAATCACGTTCTGTTCCGCAATACGGACTTTGTTGCCATGCAATTGGGTAATGATGGCGACATGGCCAGTGTCTTTAAATTCACCGCCTTTATCCCAGATAAGAAGCGCACCCGCGACCGGCGCACGCGGCGAGCCGTTAGGAAATGCCTGCAATGGCAGGATGTTGTCATTAACCACTTCTCGCAGGAAGCGCAGCGAGAAAATCTCCCACGCCATACCCACGTCAGTAAAGACCACACCGTAATTCAGAAAGAGAAAACGGCGAGCAAATTCAACGCATTGCCACTTGTGGCCCATATATTCGTCGTCGATATAGCTACGGAATACGGCGTCATCTTCGTATTCCTGCGGATCGAGAGAACTGTAATCTGAAGAGTAGATTGCTACCCCACCTGGGGCGTAGCCCAATAATGTCCCGAACGGGGCATCCTGGCTGGTCGTTCCTTTGCTCATCACTTTACCTTTAACAATACAACCTAAGCAGTTGGCGTAATTGTTGTGCTCTGATTACCTGCTCAGCGACATTAACCGGACAGAGGTCAGACTAATCATACACCTCATCGCAGCGGCTGGCGCAAAGGGTTAAAAAATTCACATTCTGTACAGCAAGTGACCTGCTACACTGCTTCAACACTACCACTCAGAAGGCAACTCACTATGACAGACAATACTTATCAGCCCGCGAAAGTCTGGACGTGGGATAAATCCGCTGGCGGCGCGTTCGCCAATATCAATCGCCCGGTTTCTGGTCCGACGCATGAAAAAACGCTGCCCGTTGGCAAACACCCATTGCAACTTTATTCGCTGGGAACGCCGAACGGTCAGAAAGTAACGATTATGCTTGAGGAGCTGCTGGCGCTGGGCGTTACTGGTGCAGAGTACGACGCCTGGCTGATTCGTATTGGCGATGGCGATCAATTCTCCAGCGGCTTTGTCGAAGTGAACCCAAACTCGAAGATCCCGGCGCTGCGCGATCATACGCATAATCCGCCGATCCGCGTGTTTGAATCTGGTTCGATCCTGCTTTATCTGGCGGAGAAATTTGGCTACTTCCTGCCGCAGGATTTGGCAAAGCGTACTGAAACGATGAACTGGCTGTTCTGGTTACAGGGCGCGGCACCGTTCCTCGGCGGTGGTTTTGGTCACTTTTACCATTACGCGCCGATGAAAATTGAGTACGCCATCAACCGCTTTACCATGGAAGCCAAACGTCTGCTCGACGTGCTGGATAAGCAACTGGCGCAGCATAAGTTTATTGCGGGCGATGAGTACACCATTGCGGATATGGCGATTTGGCCGTGGTTTGGCAATGTGGTGTTAGGCGGCGTGTATGATGCCGCAGAGTTTCTTGATGCGGGCAGTTATAAGCATGTACAACGCTGGGCGAAAGAAGTAGGCGAACGTCCGGCGGTGAAACGTGGGCGTATTGTTAACCGCACCAACGGACCGCTGAATGAGCAGTTGCATGAGCGCCATGACGCCAGTGATTTCGAGACGAATACGGAAGATAAGCGTCAGGGGTAAGGGTTGGTGTTCGTCGCAGCAAGCCATCCAGGCCGGATAAGGCGTTCACGCCGCATCCGGCAATCGTGCACAATGCCTGATGCGACGCTGCCGCGTCTTATCAGGCCTTGTATTATCCCTCCAGTGCAGAGAAAATCGGCCAGTTTTCTCTGCCTGCAGTCCGCATGCCGTATCGGGCCTTGGGTTCTAACCTGTTGCGTAGATTTATGCAGCGGACT